>UQSX01000012.1 GCA_900543715.1 uncultured Blautia sp.
CTGGCGAGTTATGAAAAAGATTTATATGAAAAAGTCTTATCGGCTTTTACAAGTAATACTATAACGGGAAAATGTGATGATTCTGTGATGAAAAAATAAAAGAAATGTGAAATTGAAAAATATCACAAAGAATATACCAATATTGTTTTCGTTTGCCTAAATCAGTGAGAAGTCAGAACAACGCAACAAGAGCAGGAATCTGAGGGGGCTGATTCCTGCTCTTGTCTTATAATCATAAAAAAGAAGGAGTAACTGACATTTTTAAACGTCAGTATATGAAAAGAAAAAGATTTTGAAAAAGTCTTATTGGCTTTTACAAGTAATAATATACATGGTAAATAAGGATATTTTGTGACAAAAGGCTAAAAGAAAAATAAAAAAGGATTTTTTTGATTTATAGTTTTTTTAGTTTTCCTTTTCAATTTCTTATTTTTCTGCTTTGTAAGGCGGATCTGCAGGATAGCTTCCGGCTGCTTTCTGCATGCCTCGCTGGATAGCATCTCTGGAGTTCTTCCAGTCTGCATCTTTATTTTTGTAATCGAATTTGTCGCAGAACCATTCCAGATCCTCAGTGACTCTCTGAAGATTTTCTGTCATGAGGGGGAATAAATTATTGTAAAAATCCCTCTTTTCTTTATCAGAAAGGAGCACCTCCGCTGTTTCTACCAGATCGGCGAAATGGGGAAGACAAAATCCTTTGCTGTTTTTAAAAAGTTCTTTGAATTCAGGATTTTTTCTGTATAGCTCAAAGAAAGTATCCAGATAGCGATTGTAGGTATTTCTGTAATAGTCGCAGATATAGCAGGAATTTTCCTGTTCTCTTACCCAGTTTCCGATAGAGGTCTTGGGATTATCTGTATCGATCTTGGCTTTTTTAAAATGTCCCAGCATAGAAGCTTTTCCGGGAGAAAACATTTTCAGCTGCTGTTTGAGCTCTTCATTTTTCTTTTTAAAATGGGTGGTAAGAATCAGGCCGCAGCCCAGACGGTTTCCATAGTCGAACATTTTTTTATAGTGTTCCCTGCAAAACCCCATTTTGTCTGTTTCTGCCCGTACGTCATCTTCCATATAAGAGGCGCCGGAGCCCAGTACAAAGTCCATGGCATGCTGTTCCAGATTCCTTTCAATAAAGCAGAAAGGGCATTCGTCTTCTGCTTTGAAGGCGTCCATTAAGGGAATTGTATATATTTTTTCTTTCATAACTTTTTCCTCGATTCTCGTTTTTTTAAGAGTAACATAAATGAAGAAAGAAGAAAAGAGACAGATGTGGAGAGACGGGAAAAATGTGGAAAACTTCAGAAAATATTTTTTAAGATGTGGATATAAAATCTGAGAGAATATCCCGGATTCCCGGCCTCAGTCTGAGGAAGCCTTGAATATAATGTTTACAAGAAATGGAGGGTCTGATAAGATGGATACATATCCTTAGCATGACAGGTTTTGCAGACTTGCGGCATGTCTGCCAGGAAAGAAATTACGTGAGAGAAAGGAATTATTATGGCAACAGACGAAGTATTGATCGTTCTGTCGGGAATCATTATCCTGGCAGGAATTTTTCTGGGATGGAAAGGAAAGTCCTCTATGATCAGAGATCGGTTTTCCAGCGGTGTTTCCCCGGAAAATGAAAGAAAATTTATGATGACTATAGGAGGAGGAATCGCAGTTCTGGGAGCTGATCTGATGCTCCTGGGAATTCTGGCAATGGTACATCCGATTAGTGAGGAGACTTCTCTGATCATTCTGGCTATAGGGATTGTTCTTTTTGTGGCTGTGATCCTGATAGGACAGAAATATTTCAGAAGATAGAAGAATATTTCTGCACAGGATGATTTTCAGGTATCCCTGAAGATAAAAAAGTGGTAAAATGATTTTCAGAATATATACAGAATGGAGAGGAAGAAAATGAGCAAGGAATATCATATTGAAACAAAATGTATCCAGTCTGGCTGGAAGCCGAAAAAAGGTGAGCCCAGAATGATGCCGATCTACCAGAGTACAACTTTCAAATATGACACTACGGAAGAAATGGGACGTCTTTTTGATCTGAAGGACAATGGATATTTCTATACAAGATGTCAGAATCCTACAAACGATCTGGTAGCTTCTAAGATCGCGGATCTGGAAGGAGGAGTCGCAGCAGTTCTTACCTCTTCCGGACAGGCAGCAAATTTCTACGCAGTATTTAATATCTGCCGGGCAGGTGATCATGTGATCTGTGCTTCTGCTATCTACGGCGGAACATTAAATGTACTGGGAGTTACCGCAAAAAAGATGGGAATTGACTGTACTTTTATTGATGTGGACGCTCCGAAGGAAGAACTGGATAAGGCTTTCCGTCCAAATACCAAGGCTGTGATCGCAGAGACTATCGCAAATCCTGCTCTGGTAGTTCTGGATATTGAGAAGATGGCAGAGCTGGCCCATAGTCATGGCGTACCTTTGATCGTGGACAATACTTTTGCAACTCCTGTAAACTGCCGTCCTTTTGAATGGGGCGCTGATATTGTAACACATTCCACTACAAAATATATGGACGGTCATGCTGCCCAGGTAGGAGGAGCGATCGTGGACAGCGGGAACTTTGACTGGGAGGCTCATGCTGATAAATTTCCGGGTCTGACACAGCCGGATGAGTCCTATCATGGGGTTATTTACACAAAACAGTTTGGAAAAGAAGCCTATATTACCAAGATCAATGCTCAGCTTATGAGAGATTTAGGTTCCATACCTTCTCCTATGAACAGTTTTATTTTGAACCTGGGCCTGGAATCTCTGGTACTGAGGGTGGAAAGACATTGTTATAATGCCCAGAAAGTAGCAGAATATCTGGAAGCCCATCCTCTGGTTGGAAAAGTAAATTATCCGGGGCTGCCAGGAGATAAATACTATGCTTTGGCTCAGAAATATATGCCAAAGGGTACCTGCGGAGTTATATCCTTTGAACTGAAAGCAGGAAGAGAAGCGGCAGTGAAATTTATGGACAGCCTGAAACTGGCTTCTATTGTAACTCATGTGGCAGATGCTAAGACAAGTGTTCTTCATCCGGCCAGCCATACCCACAGACAGCTGAATGACGAGCAGCTTGTAGCAGCAGGAGTTTCTCCGGGAATGATCCGTCTCTCTGTGGGAATTGAGCATATTGATGATATCATTGGAGATTTGGAACAGGCTCTTGCAGCAAGTGAAAAGTAATAGAACTTTGGAAACCAGAATAATGAATTTGTATCAGATCACTGCCTGGAGCCATGAATTATTCCGGCTTCAGGTGAAGGAAGAGGGCGTCTACATAGACGCGACTATGGGAAATGGACATGATACCCTGTTTCTCTGCCAGATGGCCGGGGAAAAAGGAAGGGTGATGGCTTTTGATATTCAGGAACAGGCTTTGGAGGCTACGGACAAGCTTCTGAGAGAGCATCAGATGAGGGAGAGAGCCAGCCTGTATCTGGAAAGCCATACTGCTATGGACCGTTATGCGGAACCAGGATCTGTAGACGGAATCATATTTAATTTTGGCTATCTGCCTGGAGGAGATCATGCGCTGGCAACCCGTGCGGATACCAGTGTGGAAGCCGTCAGCAAAGGGCTCGTGCTTCTGAAAAAAGGAGGCGTCATGGCCCTGTGTATCTATAGCGGAGGAGATACAGGGTATGAAGAGAAGGATAAAATCCTTGAATACCTGAGGGTGCTGGATGAAAAAAAATATCTGGTTATCGTAAACAGCTTCTATAACAGAAAGAAGGATCCCCCGCTGCCGGTATTTGTTGTAAAGAAGTAAAGAATGTATGGGACTTGCGTTTTCTGACATATAATAAAGATAAGTCAGAATCCAGGTCCCTGTTTGTATGTATAGAGAAAAAGATTCATTTATTTTTATACTTCTGTTCTTTGTACTTCTTCCTTATCTGATGACGGTTCTTATTCTGGGAAGAAAAGCCTGCCCTTTAAGCAGGGATACTTCTCTGGAGGAATATGTACCGGCTGTCACCGCCTCGCAGATTTCCTGGGACTCCGGCAAAGAGGCGATCAAGGTACAGACTCTGGCGGCGAGAAGCAGTCTGTACAGTCAAAAAAAGAAAGATGAAGAAACTGCAATGATACAGGAAGCTGTAAATTATATGAGAAATAAGAATATGGACAGCACTATGCTGGAAAAATATCAGGTCTTTTGGGAGGCTGCCAGGGAGACAGAAGGGCAGGTGCTGAAACAGAATGGAGAAATAAAGGAGATTCCTTTTCATGCTGTAAGCGGAGGAAAGACCAGAGAGGGTAAGGAGGTTCTGGGAGAAGAGTATGGATATATATCTTCTGCAGATACTTCCAAAGATATAGACAGTCCTGAGTATGTAAAGGGCTGTTATTTTACCGGAGAAGAGCTGGAGAAAAAAATCAAAGAAAAATATTCAGGATTTTCCACTGATGAGGAGATAACGGCAGAAATAAAATCCACGGATTCTGCCGGATATGTGATGGAAATTCAGATAGGAAATCAGGAGTTTCAGGGAGAAGAGATAAGGGCGATACTGGATCTTCCTTCGTCCTGCTTTACTGTTCAGAAACTAGAAGGGGAAATACGTTTTTTATGCAGAGGACAGGGACATGGATTTGGAATCAGTCAGTATACAGTCCAGCAGATGGCTTTGGAAGGGAAAAAGTATGAAGAGATCCTTCAATACTTTTTCCCTGAACTGACAATAGAATCATTAGACGGTACAGAAATGGAATCTGTCAGGGAGCCGTAACAAGATTGAGATAAGAGGTCTCTACAGTAATCTTGTCTTCTCCTGAAACATTGTTTACATAAAAATCCACCTGGTCTCCCTCTTTGATCTCATAAAAGCCCTGAACATTAAAAGGATAGAGCAGAGTCATAGAGCCCTGGATCGTTATGGTGCTTCCCTTTTTGATGGCGCTTCCGGAATAATCCTTCAGATCTGTAATCTTTGCTTCCATGGTGGCGTCATCTATGACAGCAGTGATTTCTGCCTGGAGACTTTCCAAGCTGCTGTAATCTGGTATCATATCAGATTCTTTTGCGTCTTCAGATGTATCTTCCGGCAGTTCCTGGGCAGAGATATCTAGGACCTTTTTGGAACCGGGAAGATAAGTTACATCAAAAAGTGCGTTTTCCGAATAGGAATAAGACTGGGTACTGGAATTATTGTCTAGTTCTTCGGAAGAAACTGCATAGGAAAAGGAATTATACAGGTTTCTGTCAATATTAAGAGAAAGAGCTTCTTCCGTTTCATCTATTCCGGTCAGGGTATATGTATTCAAATTAAGGATATGCCGGTCCATGGTAAATTCTGCATTGCTGAGGACAGCCCGGGAGGGATTTCTCAGAGAAAAGAGATCCATGATGCCTGTGCGGAGAAAAGTAATGCTGCACAGGAGTACGATAAGGGCATATAGGAAAGGAATATCTGCGTGATCGTCCAGAAAGTCCCGAAGACCGGGACGAAGCTTATAGATAATATAAAAAATACTGGACAGAAGTATGACCGCTGCCAGAAGATAGTACAGTGCAGGCGCCTGGGTAATGCGGTAGCACAGCAGCAGGACCAGACAGTCTATCAGAATAAATACAGCAGCAAACCAGCCCTTATAAGTTTTAACCATTAAAAAAACCTCCGTATCTTTTGACTCTGATATCATCATTTTATCATATAAAGGAGAAAAAGAGAAACAGATTGTGTATAAGTTTTCATTTTCTGGCAATCCTATATTTGAAAAGAAAAAGGGGCGGATTGCTCCAGGATAGGCAGAGGTGAAGATTATGAATAAAAAGAGGAAAATTCGTTTACTGCTGGGCGGTATTCTGACTTTGGCACTGGTAGTTACATGCGGGGTTGTATATCAGTCCGGGAGTAAGAGCACACCAAATGAGAAAGAACTTGTTATGGAGAACGAAGAGGATTCTGCTGACCATGCAATAAAAACAGAAGAAAGGGAAGAATCCGGGGAAGAGACAGCAGATGCTGATACATCTAATGTAGAGGGAACCAGAGAGGTAGAAGACGCTGAGACAGAGCAGACAGAGACTTCTCAGGAACAGGCAGAAAACACACAGGATACAGGGACAGAAGAGACTGCGCAGGATTCTGAAGCTGCTTCTGCCCAGATAACCGAGCAGGTGGAAACAGCTATGGCTCCTGATCTGAATTTTACAGAAAGCTCTCTTATGGAGTGGCCGGTAAACGGACAGGTAGTGATTGATTACAATATGGATAATACAGTGTATTTTCCTACGCTGAACGTCTATAAGACAAGCCCTGCCATTGCGATTTCTGCAGAGGTGGGCTCTCCGGTGGCGGCAGTGGCCAACGGCCGGATCCTGTCAATTACTGAGAATGAAGAAACGGGAACAACAGTGACCGTAGATATGGGGAATGGATATCAGGCGATCTACGGACAGTTAAAGGACGTTCCTTTCCAGACAGAAGAATATGTCTCCGCAGGAGCAGTTCTGGGCTATATCAGCGAGCCTACAAAGTATTATACAGAGGAAGGGGCAAACCTTTATTTTGCTCTGCAAAAAGACGGAACTCCTCTGGATCCCCTCCAGTATCTTCCGTAAAAATCGGAGGGGATTCACAATTTCAGGCTGTGAGAGTATAATAAAGTGTGCGGAGAAAAATCCGCAGCCGATCATATTCTTACAGTCTTTTTTGACGGATCCTGTCTCTGCGGCAGGTATATCGGTCCTATGGGTAAAGTACCATTTTATCGGCAGCTTAATATATAGGGCGTCATGTCTGGCTCTGTATGCAGATAAGGCGTCCATTACATAGATCAGGAGCAGGAGAATGAATTATACCTATATACTCCGGTGCAGAGACGGAAGCCTCTATACCGGGTGGACAAACAATCTGGAAAGGCGGCTGGCCTGCCATAATGAGGGAAAAGGAGCCAAATACACCAGGGCCAGGAGGCCTGTGGAACTGGCCTATTATGAAACCTTTCAGACAAAGGAAGAGGCCATGAGACGGGAATGTGAGATCAAGAGAATGACAAGGGAGAAAAAAATCCTGCTGATAGAGCATTGGTTAGATAATGCTAGTGAAGCAAAGAAAGGTTCCTGAAAGAAGAAGGTCATAGGAGTTGCCGTATGAAACAGAAGTCAGAATTCTATACGGCAGCTCCTATGACCTGATATGCGCTGAATATTTTATCGGAAGCTTCCGGGCAGAAAGATCAGAAGACCTGTATGAGATCGTACCGGTTGTTTACGATAAGAATATCGCTGTACTTTCCGGGAGCAATAGAACCGGCTTTATCATAGATGCCGATGCTTTTGGCCGGATTTCTGGTAGCTGCAAAAATTGCTGTGGATTCGGGAATGCCGAATTCCATGGCTTTTTTCATGCAGCCGAAAAGATTGGTTGCAGATCCGGCTATGGTTCCGTCGGAAAGAGCTGCAAACCGGTTTTTCATATATACAGCCTGTCCTCCAAGCTCGTATTCTCCGTCAGGCATTCCTGTAGCCATCATAGAATCGCTGATCAGACATATCCGTTCTTCTCCGAACATTTTAAAGGCTGCCCGGATCATGGAAGGATGGATATGATAGCCGTCGCAGATCAGCTCTACCATACAGCCTTCTGTATCCAGAGCAGCGCCTATAACTCCCGGGTCTCTGTGGGCGAAGGGCGGCATGGCATTAAAGAGGTGGGTTACATGGAGGGCTCCTGCATCCATAGCTTTTTTGGCACAGTCGTAATCAGAGGTAGTATGACCGATGGAGATCATTACCTCATTTTTCAGTTCCTGAATGAACTCCATAGCTCCTGACTCTTTAGGGGATAGAGTTACCAGTTTTATGATATTTCCGCAGCGTTCATTGCACTGACGGAAAAATACAGAGTCAGGAGGACAGATGTGTTCCGCTGCCTGGGCTCCTTTTTTCTTTACATCTACAAAGGGGCCTTCCATATTGATGCCTGCAATCCTGGCCAGGTCAGGAGCAGATTCCATATCCTTTACAGAAGAAAAAATCTCCAGGAGACGTTCCTTAGAAAGGGTCATTGAGGTGGGGCAGTAAGAGGTAATGCCCTGGGATTTTTCATATCTGAGAATTTCTTTAAGCCCCTGAGGGTCTCCGTCACAGAAATCATGGCCAAAAGCTCCATGGCTGTGAATGTCCACCAGTCCGGGGATCACCTTCAGTCCCTGGGCGTCAAAGACACTTTTATCATCTGTCTCAGATTCAGAGGAAACGATCTTTCCATCATTGATATAGACATCTTTTTGGACAAAGGTGCCGTCTTCCTGAAATACCAGTCCGTTTTTAATAATCATGACAAATCTCCTTTTATATACCGTATACTTTCTGAACATCATTATAAAAGCCAGATCATATAAATTCAATGGATTCTGGAGAAAGAAAATTTTTTCTTTTTACAGCAAAGAAGCGGACCCGAAAGTCCGCTTCTGGAGATAAACATATTTTTAATAGTTTTCTACTTTTCTTTCAAAGTAAGCTCTTGGATGTGCGCATACCGGGCAAACCTCAGGCGCTTCCTCTGCTTCATGAACATATCCGCAGTTTCTGCACTTCCAGCCTAAAGGAGCGTCACCCTTAAAGGTTTTGTCTGCCTTGTAGCTTTCCAGAAGCTTCCGATAACGTTTTTCATGAGCTGCCTCTACTCTTGCAACCCCCTCAAATTTTGCAGCCAGCTCAGGGAAGCCTTCTTCTCTAGCTTCTCTGGCCATCCGGGCATACATGTCTGTCCACTCGAAATTTTCTCCGGAAGCGGCGTCTTCCAGGTTAGCTGCGACATCGTGAATGCCGTGGAATTCTTTAAACCACATTTTCGCATGTTCCTTCTCCTGATCTGCAGTTTCCAGATAGAGAGCGGCTAACTGCTCATATCCAGCCTTTTTAGCTGCGGAAGCATAGAAAGTATATTTATTTCTTGCCTCTGACTCACCGGCAAATGCCGCCATTAAGTTTTTCTCTGTTTTTGTTCCTGCATATTTACTCATGGTAAAAACCTCCTGTTATGTATAGACCGCTATGCAACCTATGAAATAAAAAAGACCGGCACATAAAAGAAATATGAGATTTTATGTGCCGGTCCTATAGTTTCATTGTAACTTAAAATGTGGAAATCAGCCGAAGTATCTCTTCAGAAGTCCTGCAAATGCTTTTCCGTGACGAGCTTCGTCTCTTGCCATTTCATGAACTGTGTCATGGATAGCGTCCAGGTTAGCTGCTTTTGCACGTTTAGCCAGATCGAATTTACCTGCTGTAGCGCCGTTCTCAGCTTCTACACGCATTTCCAGGTTTTTCTTTGTGCTGTCTGTAACAACTTCGCCTAACAGCTCAGCGAATTTAGCTGCATGCTCAGCTTCTTCGTAAGCAGCTTTTTCCCAGTATAAACCGATTTCAGGATATCCTTCTCTGTGAGCAACTCTTGCCATAGCCAGGTACATACCAACTTCTTTGCACTCGCCTTCATAGTTTGCTCTTAAGTCTTCCATGATGTCTTCACTTGAGCCCTGAGCAACTCCTACAACATGCTCTGCAGCCCAGCTCATTTCTCCGGACTGTTCTGTGAATTTGTCAGCAGGTGCTCCACATACTGGACATTTTTCAGGAGCAGCTTCGCCTTCGTAAACATAACCACATACATTACATACAAATTTCTTCATAACTTTGATCTCCTTTTCTTATTGGATTTTTATTAAATCTGGCAGTGCCAGGTTTTTACAAGAATTTAATAATAGTAATGATTACTATTTTTTCTCTATGTCAAATCTAACATACTAGAGAAAAATTGTCAACTACTTTTCTGTAAATTTTTATTGTCTAAACAGTTTTTACAGATTCCGTAAAAAGTTGTAGTGTGAGCTGTAATATGCCCATCAAAATTTTCAGAGGCTTTCTGGGTAATATAATCCATATCTGCCATTTCTATATCCTTAATACAGTGGCAGTGTGTGCAGATAAAGTGACTGTGCGGTTTGGTATTGCAGTCAAATCTGTCAGGGCCGTTTCCAGTGGAAATTTTGGCAATTTCCCCAAGCTCCACCAGGAGAGACAGATTTCTGTATACAGTTCCCAGACTGATATTGGGGAACTCTTCTTTGATCCCGGCATAAACAGTATCGGCGGTGGGATGTTCATGACAATTCTGAACAAATTCCCGGATGCATTCCCGCTGCCTGCTGTATTTTAATGCTGCCATAGGCATTCTCTCCTTTCTATCGCCGGAAAACTTTGAACGATTAATAATAGTAATTGTTACTGATATTAAAATAGCATACCAGATAAAATTAGTCAAGTATATTTTTGGAAAAATTTATTTGGTTGTCAGATGAAAGGATTTCTGCTATTTTTATTACAGAATTTAAGGAACCGAGAATTAACTGGAAGAATTGGAGTGAGTAATATGGCAAGTATCAAAGATGTGGCAAATCTGGCAGGAGTGGGACTGGGAACAGCTTCCAGGGCTCTGTCAGGAAAGGGCTACGTGGCACCTGAGACGAAAAAGAGGATAGAGGAAGCAGCCAGAAAGCTGTCCTACAGGCCTAATGTACTCGCTCAGAATCTTCTGAAAAACAGATCAGGCATCATAGGAGTGCTGATCCCTGCACTGGATCATGGATTTTTTTCCAGGCTGGTCCAGGAACTGGAATCAGATCTGTATAAGAAAGGTTATAAGACAATGCTCTGCTGTACGGCAAGCGGAGAACACGGTGAGCAGGATTATCTGGATATGCTTGAAAACAATCTGGTAGACGGGATCATAACAGCCACCCATTCCTTCAATGATGAGGCATACCTTAGCAGCAGCCGGGTTATCGTATCTTTTGACAGGGATTTTGGCGGTCATATTCCAATGGTAAGATCAGATCATAAGGCAGCCGGACGAATGGCTGCAGAACAATTTATAGAAAAGGGCTGCAGAAAGATATTAAATATCTATGGAGAGGACGCCAGGGAGGGGCATATATCTGTGGGGACTGCTCATAAGGAACTGAAAGCCTGCCTGGAGGCTGGGGGGATCAAGGTGCTGGAAGAGTATACCAGACAGGATAAATTTGATATGGGATATTACTCTGAGAAGGCAGCACAGTGCCTGGAAAAATACCGGGATATAGACGGAATATTTGCTTCAGACCCACTGGCAGAGGCTTTTTTATGGGAAGCAGAGAGAAGAGGAAAGAGGATTCCAAAGGACCTGAAGATCATAAGTTATGACGGAACAGAAATGACCAGAAGCGTCTCCCCAAGGATCAGCGGAGTGGTACAGCAGATTGACAAAATTTCCAGGGAGCTTACAGATATTTTGACAAAGAAAATCCAGGGAGAAGAAGTTCCCAAAGAAAAGATAACGGAAATCCTGTGGCAGCAGGGAGAAACCTGCTGAAAAAGAAAAACAGGGATTGACAAAGCATTGGGCAGTCCTTATATTTAACTTATGGAAAGGTTTCCATGATTAGCAGGACAGGATATATCAATAAATATAAGAGATGAAAGAGAAGGGAGAAACAAAATATGTCAATGGACAGGCTGAAGAGTCTTTATTACGGGCTCTACGGAGAAAACGGAATCACCAACTTCTTTTATGATCAGTTGGTAGATATCATGGAAGCAGCCAAGGCCAACAGAAGCCCTCAGCTGAAGAGACAGGATAAAAAAGGAAATTCCTGGTATCTGTCGGAACAGATGGTGGGAATCATGCTGTATGTGGACAAATTCAGCGAGGATTTAAAAAAGTTTGAATCAAAGATCGACTATTTAAGCGATCTGGGTGTAACCTATGTGCATTTTATGCCGCTGCTTCAGCCCAGGGAAGGCCAGAACGACGGAGGCTATGCGGTAGCGGACTACCTGAATGTGGATAAACGTCTGGGAACCATGGATCAGCTGGAAAAGGTAGTGGGAAAATTAAAGAGAAAAGGAATTCGTACCTGTATAGACTTTGTTCTGAATCATACGGCCAAGGAGCATGAATGGGCTCAGAAATCCAAGAAAAATGAGCCTGGATATGAAGATATGTACTATATGTTTGACAATTATGGCATCCCTTCTGAGTATGAGAAGACTCTGACAGAGATTTTCCCTTCCGTTGCTCCGAAGAACTTTACTTATTATGAAGATCTCAATAAGTATGTCATGACCAGATTTTATGAATTCCAGTGGGATCTGAACTATAAAAATCCCAATGTGTTCAACAAGATCGCAGAGGTTCTTCTGACCCTGGCTAATAAGGGAATTGACATCTTCCGTCTGGACGCCATCCCATATATGTGGAAAGAGCTGGGAACCAATTCTATGAATCTTCCCCAGGTCCATACGCTTTTGAAGATGTATGAAATGATCATAGAAGAAGTATGCCCTTCTGTGATCTTCCTGGGAGAGGCTATTGTAGAACCTCATGAGATCGTGAAATATTTTGGCACTCCTCAGGAAAAAGAGTGCCATATCATGTACAATGCTTCTCTTATGGTACTTCTGTGGAATTCTCTGGCAACAAGAGATGTAAGACTGATGGAAAAGTCTCTGGCTATCGACTATGGTACCCCTGAAGATGGTGTATGGATCAATTACGCCAGATGTCATGACGATATCGGATGGGGATTTGAGACGAACATTATCCGGGAACTGGGAATGGATCCGGAGGCTCACAAGCAGTTCATTATCCAGTTTATGGAAGGAAAATTTCCGGGAAGCTTCTCCAGAGGAGAGCTCTACGAGTTTAACCCGCAGACACTGGACGCAAGAAACAGCGGAACCATGGCTTCTATGTGCGGACTGGAAGAAGCGGTGGTGGAGAAAGACCGGTATAAACTGGAACTTTCTGTTAAGAGGATCCTGCTGTTAAACAGCATTATCATTTCCTATACAGGTATCCCTCTTCTTTACAGCGGAGATGAGATTGGGCAGTTAAACTGGTGGGAGTATAAAAAGGATCCGGAGATCGCCCATGATTCCCGCTGGCTCCACCGTCCGCCTATGGACTGGAAAAAGGCCGCCAACCGTCATGATCAGAGTACGGTAGAGGGAATTATTTTCAGCAGGATCAAAGAAATGATCCAGATCAGGAAGAGCCATGAGGTATTCTCCTCCAGACTTCATTCTATACCGGTGGATACCCAGAATAAAGCAGTGTTTGGATTCCATAAGGAGGACAAAATGCTGGTGCTGGCAAACTTCAGCGAGAAGGAGCAGGTAGTAGACTGTAATACTGTGAACTGGTTCGGACTGCCGGGAGAGCTTCATGATCTGATCCAGGGAAAAACCGTTCGGCTGTGGGAGAATATCGTTCTGGGGCCTTACGAATATCTGTGGCTGGTATAAGAAATGGCAAAGCTGCCTCATTAAGTAAAAAATTCGAGAATACTTAATGGGGCAGCTCTTTTTTGACTCATTTTTGGAAAAAACAGAAAATATGCAAAAACTCACTATTGCTTTTTGAATAAGAGTGTTGTAGTATAATGAATATCAATACATAGTTTTTAAAACTATGTAACGGAATTAAGAATACCAAATATGATTATAGAATATACTATCAAAGGCAAAGTCAGCAGGAACTGCTGACTCTCCTCAGCAATTAAGAACAGGAGTGGTGAGTATGAAATTTAAGATCAAGGATCCCGGAAGTGCGATTACCCATTTTATAGGCTGCGTCATGGCAATCACAGCGGCAGCGCCTCTGCTTATCAAGGCAGCCAGGGAACCAGGAAGTATTTATATAATCGCAATGAGTATTTTTATCCTGAGCATGATCCTGCTCTATGCGGCCAGTACGATCTATCACACTGTAGATTCTACGGAAAAAGTAAACCGCAGGCTGAGAAAGATGGATCATATGATGATCTTTATCCTGATCGCAGGAAGCTATACGCCTGTATGTCTGATCACTTTGGAAGGACGGATCGGTTACGCCCTCTGCGGGGCTGTATGGGCGGTGGCTTTGATCGGCATTATCGTGAAAGCCTGCTGGATCAACTGCCCCAAGTGGTTTTCTTCTGTAATCTATATCGGAATGGGATGGCTGTGTGTGTTTGCCTTTGTGCCTATTGTGAAAGCTTTTTCGCCGGCCGGATTCGGATGGCTTCTGGCAGGCGGTGTGATCTACACCATAGGAGGCGTGATCTATGCGCTGAAGCTTCCGATCTTTAATTCCAGACATAAGAATTTCGGCTCCCATGAGATTTTTCATCTTTTTGTCATGGGAGGAAGCATCTGCCACTTTATCGTTATGTATTTCTTTGTAATGCCGGCAGGTGTGTAAACAATTTAAAAAATGTGGAAAAGAAAGCTCTTTTCGGAAAGAAATGTGGATTCCGAAAGGAGCTTTTTTTACTTGTTTTTTCCCTGGTCTCGGAATTCTTTCCGGAAAACTCTGGGGGTAGAACCGATGTGTTTTTTGAAGTAATTACAGAAGGAGGGGGCGTCTTTAAATCCGCAGGAAAGGGCGATCTCTGTGATCGTATAATCTGTGGAACAGAGCATTTGGACAGCCATCCTCAGACGGTGCCAGAGGAGATACTGCTTTGGGGAAGTATTTTCATGCTCCATAAATATTTTGTACAGGTATGTCCGGTCGATGCCCACATGTCTTGCCACGTCAGAAATGCGGATGTCGTAACTGTAATTGTGTTCTATATATTCTCTGGCTGATTTGAAATATTCATCGGAAAAATCCCGGCTTTTTTCCAGGGAAGGGTCCTGCATGAAGGACAGGAGCTGCAGGAGATTTCCCAGGGGTTCCAGCTGCCGTCCGTGGGATTCCCGAAAAGAGGCCAGAAGCCGTTCCATACAGGCCAGAAGAGCAGATAGATTGCTGCCTGGATTCTGATAGATAAAGGAATCGGAAAAAACAGTCTGGGAAAGGATTTCTGAACATGCTTTCCCGTCAAAGCCTACCCAGGCATAGCTCCAGGGATCTTCCTGGTCCGCCTGGTAGTAAGTGGACTCCATAGGGGGGATGAGAAAAGCATCTCCTTTTTTTAATGTATAGGTTACCCCGCTTTTCTGAAAAATGCCTTTGCCTTCTAAAATCACATGGATAAGATAGTGGGGGCGGACGGCAGGTCCGAAATAATGTCCTGGCTGACATTCTTCTCTTCCGCAGAAGTAGACAGTGAGAGAGGCCTGCTCAGAGGCTGATTTTTTTTCCATAAATACGCTCCTTTGGAAAAAATGGATACCTGAGTTTTAATATGCAACAATTTAACAATAAAATATGTAAAAAAGGATAGATTCTGTTTTGAGAAGATTATATAATAAAACACGGACAACAGCAATGATTCAAAAATAGAGGATAGCAAAGGAGAGAAGACTATGGAACAGAAACTGTTGTTTTTTGACATAGACGGCACTCTGATCACAGAAGGGACCGGTAGGATACCTGAGAGTGCAAAAGAGGCCATAAAAAAGGCGAAAAAAGAAGGACACCTGCTTTTTATAAACACAGGCAGGACCAGGACGAGCCTTCCCCAAAAGGTGACCAGCCTGGGATTTGACGGTTATGTATGCGGCTGCGGTACGAATATCTATCTTGGGGACAAGGAACTGCTTTCGGTGAAACTGAGCAATGAGCTTTGTACCCAGGTGGCTCAGACTGTGAGAAAGTATAAGGTCCCAGTATTTTATGAGGCGTCAGACGCTATTTATTTTGACTATCAGCTTCCGGATGAAGACGGCTGGATAAAGGGAGCCCAGGAAATATTCGGACTGAAGGGAAGAGATATCGAGGAAGTCATACAGGGCAGTGAGAAGGTATACGATAAGCTTCTGGCGGTGCTGAAGCCTTCCAGAGAAAATCGGGAACTGAAGGAGTATCTTTCCAGATATTTTCTCTGCATAGACAGGGGACATGATATATATGAAGTTATCCAGAAAGATTATTCTAAGGCTACGGGGATTTTCTTTCTGTGTGATTATCTGGGAAAGAGCATTGAAGACTGCTATGTGTTCGGGGACAGTGAAAATGACCGTTCTATGTTGGAAGCGGTACCTAACAGTATTGCTATGGGAAACGGCGAGGAGGCCATCAAGAATTGCTGTTCCTTTGTAACAAGGGATATTGAAGATGATGGGATTTATGCAGCCATGGAACATTTCGGGCTGATATGATCATAAAAAACAGGAGGAAACAAGGATGGCAATTATCTGCAAAGACAATGTATTTACATTAAAAACAAAAAATTCTGCATATCAGATGAAGGAAGACAAGGGATTTTTGTTTCATACCTATTATGGTCCCAGTGTAGGGGACACAGACATGTCCTATTTGGGAAGAACTATTGACAGAGGCTTTTCCGGAAATCCGGAAGGAATTGATGACAGAGGATTTTCTCTGGATACTCAGCTTCTGGAATATCCGGGCTATGGAACCGGAGATTACAGAGATTACTGTCTCCGGGTGGTCTATCCTGACGGAAGCCAGGTGACAAATCTGAAATACATCGGTCATGAGATCCTGGAAGGAAAGTATGCTCTGGAAGGACTTCCGGCCATGTATCAGGGGGAGGAGAAGGCGGAAACCCTGAAGATCACACTGAGAGATATCCACAGGCATATGGAAGTTATCCTTTACTACGGAGTTTTCGAGAATCTGGACATTATTACCAGAGCCTGCAAGGTGATCAATAAAGGAAAGGAAAGTGTTCATCTTCGGAGAGCCTACTCTATGTGTCTGGATTTTCACCAGAAAGATATGGATTTTATCCAGTTCTATGGGCGTCATGCCATGGAGCGTGTAATGGAGAGAAGCCATCTCCATCACGGGGTACAGGGAATCGGCAGCAGAAGAGGTTATTCCAGCCATCAGTATAATCCCTTTGTAATCCTGGCAAAACAGGATACTACTGAGGACAGCGGCTGGTGCTGGGGATCCTGCTTTGTATATAGCGGAAATTTCCAGGCCGAGGCAGAGGTATCCCAGGCCAATAATACCCGTCTGACTATGGGTATCCATGATACACAGTTTGATTTCCTGCTGGAAGAGGGAGAGTCCTTTACTGCGCCGGAGGTACTGTTGTCCTTCTCAGGAGAAGGTCTTGGAAAACTGTCCAGAAATTATCACAAGGCTATTCGTCAGAATATCTGCAGAGGAAAATTCAAAAATGCCAGAAGACCAATCCTGATCAATAACTGGGAAGCCACATATTTTGGATTTGATACAGAGAAGCTGCTGGAGATCGCAAGACAGGCCAAAGAAGTAGGCGTTGAGATGCTGGTCATGGATGACGGCTGGTTTGGAAAGAGAGACGATGACAACAGCGGCCTGGGAGACTGGGTGGTAAATGAAAAGAAGCTGCCGGGCGGACTGAAACGTCTGGTAGAAGGAGTAAATGAGATCGGCCTGAAATTCGGTATCTGGTTTGAGCCGGAGATGGTATCTGAGGATAGTGATCTTTACAGGGAACATCCGGACTGGGCGCTGAAAGTTCCGGGACATTCCATTACCAGAGGAAGAAATCAGCTTGTTCTGGATTTTTCCAGAGAAGATGTGAGAGAATATATTTTCAATAAGATGTGTGAAATCCTGGAAAGCGCCAATATTGAATATGTGAAATGGGATGCCAACCGGCATATGACGGACGTATGGTCTGCAAAGCTGCCTGCAGAGAGACAAGGGGAAGTATTCCACAGATATATCCTGGGACTGTATGATTTCCTGGAAAAAATCACGCAGAGATTCCCAAATGTACTTTTCGAAGGCTGCAGCGGAGGCGGCGGAAGATTTGACGCAGGTATGATGTACTATCACCCTCAGATCTGGTGCAGTGATAATACTGACGCTATTGAGCGTCTGCGGATCCAGTACGGAACTTCCTTTGCCTATCCGGTGTCCACAGTTGGAGCTCATGTGTCTGTATGCCCCAACCACCAGACTGGCAGAAGCGTTTCTATGAAGACCAGAGGTGTGGTTGCTATGGCGGGAACCTTCGGATATGAGCTGGATATTACAGAGATGAGCCAGGAAGAAAAAGAGATTGTAAAAGAACAGATTGAAGAATTTAAGAAACATTATGACCTGATCCAGAATGGAGATTACTACAGACTGTCTGACGATGGTACAAAGTCTAACTATGTTGCATGGCAGTTTGTATCTCCGGACCAGAAGGAATCTCTGATCAATGCAGTGATCCTCAGAACAAAGGCCAATCCTCCTTTCCAGTTTGTCTATGCAAGAGGACTGAAACCAGAGGCAGTCTATCATGTAGAGGGGACAGAATTAAATTTATCAGGAGCAGCTTTGATGAACGGGGGATATCTCCTGCCTATAGCTACAGATGACTATGAGGCTGTACAGATTCATCTGACTGCCTGTGAGTAAGCCATGAGCGGAAAAATGAAAAAGGGAATTTCCAGGGAAGGGCTCCTTCTGGTGGTGGTAGTGCTTTTCTGGTTTGCATTGTACCTTCATATTCCTTATCAGACTCCTTTCCTCACCGGAGCAGGAGTGGCCGCAGGATTTACAGGGACCATTGTGGGAGCATATGGGATCACCCAGCTGTTTTTCAGGCTTCCTTTGGGAGTTCTGGCAGACTATGCGGGAAAGCATAAAATATTTGTTGTACTGGGAGCAGGGCTTGCAGGGCTTGCCTGCGCCGTAAGGATCCTGGTTCCCACAGGCCCCGGATTTCTGGCGGCAAACCTGATCTCCGGCTGCGCCGCTTCTATGTGGATCGCCTATATGGTGCTTTATTCCAATTATTTTTCCAAAAAGGAGCAGCAGAAGGCTACCAGCAAGGTGATCATGGCCTGCAACCTGGGAATGTGCCTGGCTTTTGTATTCAGTTCCTGTTTTTATGGGAAAATGGGTATGTCATTTCTGTGCGGCGCAGGAGTTCTTGCAGGCATTGCAGGAGTCATAGGAGGACTTTTTGTAAAAGAAGATCTGATACCTGTGAATGGAAAAGCCGGGGAACGGCCTGGAATAGGTACTTATCTTTCTGTATGCGGGAATAAGCGGCTGATCCTTTTTGCCCTGCTGGCGTTGATACAGCAGGGGATCCAGATGGCCACGGCAATGTCTTTTACCACCCAGATACTGGAGAACCTGGGAGCTTCAGCGCTGTTCATCGGCTGTGCCTCTATTTTCTATATGATAGCGGCAGTTGCCTCTGCTCAGTTTGCTTCTACGGATCTCTGCGAGAGAAAGGGGCCGGCATTTTACGTACCTCTGGTCTTTTTCCTTACAGCGATTTACTGTATTCTGGTGCCAGCTTCAGGAAATATCTATGTGATTTTTGTACTGCAGGCTTTTCCGGGAATGTCCACAGGAATCCTTCTCTCCTATCTTACCTCTGAGTCTATGAAGGAGGTGCCAAGAGAAAAGAGTTCCACGGCTATGGGATTTTTCCAGGCTGTCTATGCGGTGGGGATGACCCTCTTTCCCTGGGCTGTGGGTGTGCTTACAGAAAACTTTGATATAAAGATGGGATATAACTTCCTGGCCTCGGCTGCCTTCGTGGGAACTGTGGTTTCCATGATCTATTACAGGAAGGCCAATGAGAAAAAATCCTTCACATAATTCTACGAAAAAATGTAAGGATTCTCTGTTGCAGTTAAAAGAATGTAAGATTATAATAAAGAATATAATTTGAACGATGCAACAGGGGGATTAAAAGTGAAAGAGGATGTTAAAGAATTCAGAAAAACAAGAGAATTTTTAATCTGTATTGATTCAGACGGCTGTGTAATGAACACTATGGACGTGAAGCATATGCGGTGTTTCGGCCCCTGTCTGGTATATGAATGGGATCTGGGAGAGTACAGAGATGAGATCATCCGTCTCTGGAGAAAGGTAAATCTTTTAAGTGTTTCAAGGGGCGTGAACCGCTTCCAGGGTCTGGCAAAGGTACTGAAAAGTATCCATGAAAATTATACAGAGGTGGAAGGTCTGGAGGAGTATCTGCGATGGACGGAATCTGCCCAGGAACTGTCGGATAAAAGTCTGGAAGAGGCCTACGCAAAGACGGAAAATATCTGTATGAAGAAGGCTCTGGATTGGTCAAGACTGGTAAATCAGTCTATGGCTATGGTATCAGATACCAAGAAGCCTCCGTTTGAGGGAACAGAAGATGCTCTGAGGCTGGCCAGGGAATATGCGGATATCGTGATCCTCACGGCGGCAAACCGTCAGGAGATCAATAAGGAGTGGGAAGTCTTTGAACTGGCCCAGTATACAGATCTGCTCATGTCCCAGGAAACGGGGAGAAAAGAGGAATGTCTGAAGACGCTTCTTGAAAAAGGCTATGAAAAAGATCATGTGCTGATGGTGGGAGATGCACCGGCAGACCTGGCTGCAGCACAGGGAGCGGGAGTTCTTTTCTATCCAATACTGGCCTACCAGGAAAGAGAAAGCTGGGAGAAATTTTCAAAGGCCCTGGAATGTTTTACCGAAGGAAGATATGCGGGAGCGTATCAGGAAGAAAGGATTAAAGAGTTTCAGGAAAATCTACATATTGAGGGTAAATAAAAATGATAAAAGACAGAAGCACAGAGAGAAGATCCCTGTGCTTCTGTCTTTTACTGCCAGGCCAGAGGCTTCTGCCACTCGAATTCCAATTTTCTCTTTCTCGGCTGTAGTATTCCGGCTGATTCTACCGCCCATATCCCGGGCCGCAGTGGCAGCCTGGAGAGTACCACTGATTTTCCGATTCTTGAATCCCAGGCGGTAGTTTATCTGAGTTTATCTGGAGATAACAGGGAACCTGCCTATTTCAAAATAGACTCTTTTAAATAATAGAAGTATAAATTCCCCTGTTTTACAGATACTACATTTATCGGTAGAAAAAGGATAAACGTCAGAGTATATAATGGAGGAATTTTCAAATGAAAGCAACGGGAATTGTGCGAAGAATTGACGACCTGGGAAGGGTAGTGATTCCCAAGGAGATCAGAAGGACACTGAGGATAAGAGAAAGCGACCCCCTTGAGATTTTTACGGACAGAGAAGGGGAGATCATTCTGAAGAAATATTCTCCTATCGGAGAGCTGGGAACCTTTTCCAGAGAATATGCCGAGGCTCTGGCTCAGGCGGCTGGTTGTCTGGTGTGCATTACAGACAGAGATCAGGTCATTGGTGCGGCGGGAAGCGGATCAAAAGAGTATATGGAAAAAAGGATCAACCGGGATCTGGAAGATATGATTTCCGACAGAAAAAACGTGCGCATCACAGAAGGAAATTATGTGCGGATACTAGAAGAAGATAAAAGCGAATATGGCTCGCAGGTAATCTATACCATTACCTGTGCCGGAGATGCGGTGGGAGCTGTAGTGATTCTTGGAAAACCGGAAGACAGAAAATTTTCCGAAACTGAGGAAAAGCTGGCCCAGGTGGCAGCAGGGTTTCTCGGGAGGCAGATGGAACAATAAAGAAGGCCCCTGTTGACTGCTTTATAAAAGTCGACAGGGGATGTTCTATGTGGGGCAAAGATGAAATACAATTGTTATTTGCAATGGGAATTATGAATACATCTTTTGCCAGAAGGACGGTTAAAAATATGGGAAACAACATATTCAACCGTGAATAGACCGCCCGACAGAGAATCAGGACTATAGAATCAGGGTTCTCTGTCGGGCGGTCTATTGATGTTAATGAAGAATTATCCAAGCAAGGACGCAGAAACTACTTTATGGAAGCCTGTCCCATCTGCTCCAGAAGATCCGTCTTGATTTTGAACAGCCTGTCGGAGAGATCTACATAAACTTCCTGGGGATTTACCAGACGTCTGGTCTCATCCCAGAGTGTATTCATTTCCTTCTGGCAGATTTCACGGATTTCCATTACAGAAGGAGAGGTGTAGACACACCGTCCTTTCAGGAAAACAGGAACCAGAAGCTCCCTTAAAGTATAGGTGCCCCCATAGATCTTAGTTTTTTTCCAGGTGGCCATAGGGTCAAAGATGATCATGTCTTTGCTGGTATCAAAGGTCTCATCTGCCAGGCAGATAAGGTCCGCTCGGATTTTTCCGGTGCCTTTATCGTAGATACGCTGGATGGTCTTGTTTCCAGGATTGGTAACTTTCTCGATATTTTCTGAAAGTTTGATCTTTGGGGTGAATTCCTCTTCATTTTTGTTCTTTATGGCAGCCAGCTTGTATACGCCTCCGAATGCAGGGTTGCCATTGGAGGTAATAAGATTGGTGCCTACGCCCCAGGAGTTGATCTTCGCGCCCTGGGCCTTCAGACTGTCGATCAGATATTCGTCCAGATCACTGGAAGCGGATATAACAGCGTCTTCAAATCCTGCAGCAGCCAGCATACTGTAAGCTTTTTTAGAGAGATAAGCCAGATCCCCGCTGTCAATACGGATTCCGTAACCCTTTGAAAGAGTACCTTCTTCCCGCATTTCCTGGAAAACCCGGATAGCATTGGGAACGCCGGAATTCAATACGTCATAGGTATCTACCAGCAGAATACAGGAGTCTGGATAAAGCTGTGAATAGGTCTTGAAAGCTGTATATTCATCAGGAAAACTCATGATCCAGCTGTGGGCATGGGTGCCTTTTACAGGAACATCAAACATTTGGCCTGTGAGAACATTGGAGGTTCCGATGCAGCCGCCGATCATAGCCGCTCTGGCTCCGTAAATTCCTGCATCAGGTCCCTGGGCCCGGCGAAGGCCGAACTCCATAACGCCGTCACCCTTTGCCGCATATACCACGCGGGAAGCCTTGGTGGCAATCAGGCTCTGATGATTCAGCATATTGAGGATCGCAGTTTCTACAAGCTGTGCTTCCATAACAGGTGCTATGACTTTCAGCAGAGGCTCTCTGGGAAATACAACCGTTCCCTCCGGGATAGCATAGATATCCCCTGTGAAGTGGAATCCTCTTAAATATTCCAGAAAATCATTGTCGAAAATATTCAGGGAACGGAGATAGTCAATGTCGTCAGGAGCAAAGTGCAGGTCCCGGATATATTCAATGATCTGATCCAGACCGGCTGCGATGGCATATCCTCCGTCACAGGGATTCTTTCTGTAAAATGCATCGAAGACCACGATCTGATCTGTGGGATTTTTAAAATATCCCTGCATCATGGTCAATTCATATAAATCTGTCAATAACGTTAAATTTAAGGCTCTCATAAGTAGCGCTCCTTTTAATTCATGGGCCTTGCCCCGGGTATTTTCTGACATTATAGCACTTTGGCTTAAAAAAAGGAAGTTTTCTTCTATAAATTGTGATATTCTTCCAAAGTCAGTCCTGTCATGGAAAGATACAGAGCCAGAGGCTCTCCCACATAGCGTATATGCCATGGCTCCCAGGGAAAACCGGTAATATTTTCTTTGCTTTTAGGATAGCGGATGACAAAGCCGTAAAGGGGTGCATGCTTTTCCAGCCAGCGGCCCTCGGGTGTATCTGCAAAGTCTTCCGAAAGCTCCAGATTCACTTCCGGGCAGGAGAGGTCAAGAGCAAAGCCGGTTTGATGCTCGCTGGCTCCCGGAGGAGCTACAGCCGGGCTTTTTCGCCTCAGAGCGTCAAGGTACAGCTCTTCCTGCCGCTTATAGGAGCGGTAGCCGGAAATTCCTACGATCCCCTTTTTGTCCAGAGCGGCCTGAGTAAAGAGCTGAGCCGCAGCTTTGGCAGCTTTTGTTCTGAGAAATCGTTTTTCAGAGCCTGGAGGAGCGCAGAAGGGAATCCCCGCCTCTACGAGATCATCAGGTATGTAGTCGGGAGGAAGGAGATGAGCTTTATTTACAAGAACAGGATAATAGGACATAGTACACCGCCTTTTTTTGAAACTATATGAAAACAATTTTATCGGGATATATTTTATGCGGATACAAATAAAAAAATACCTGTGAGCCAGAATCAGGGCTAGAAAAAAATTTAAAAAAATGAAAAAAGTGCTTGCATTTTGAAAAGAGATGCTATATAATAGCTATTGTTGTGAGACAACATTGAAGATAATGGGCTATCGCCAAATGGTAAGGCAACGGACTCTGACTCCGTCATTTCAAGGTTCGAATCCTTGTAGCCCAGCTACGAATATCCCAGACAAGCGTCTGGGATATTTTCGTATATAAAGATTTGGGAGAAGGATGTGCTATGGGATTTTCTTTTGACAGCAGGGTCCGGTACAGTGAAACCGGAGAAGACCGAAAACTGACATTAAATGGAATATTGAATTATTTTCAGGACTGCTGTACTTTTCATTCGGAGAGTGTGGGGGTTGGAATGGATTATCTGGCAAAAAAAGGCCAGGTCTGGGTGCTGTCGTCCTGGCAGATCGTTGTAAAGAGATATCCTCTTTTGTTTGAAAAGATCAGGATCTCTACCTGGCCCTATGCTTTTAAAAGATTTCTGGGAAACCGGAATTTTACCATGGAAGATGAAAAGGGTGAACTGATCGCCTATGCAAACAGTCTCTGGACATTTCTGGATGTTTCTTCCGGAAAACCGGTGAATCCAGATGAAAAGCAGTTACAGGCCTATAAGCTGGAAGAAAAACTGGACATGGATTATTCCTCCAGGAAGATCGCAATTCCAGAGGACATGAAGGAATATCCCTCTTTTCAGGTAAGGCCCCATCATCTGGACACCAATCATCACGTGAATAATGGACAGTATGTGCTCATGGCCCAGGAATATCTTCCGGAAGATTTTACAGTGGGACAGATGCGGGCAGAATATAAGAAACAGGCAGTTTTAAATGACGTGATCCTGCCAAAGGTAAAGGAAGAGGGAGATATCTATACAGTGGTGCTGGAAAGCCCTGAAAAGGAAGTCTATGCAGTGGTGGAGCTGCAAAAATAAAAGGAGAAAATATGATTGAATTAGGAAAAGTACAGGAATTAACAGTAGTAAAGAAAGTAGATTTCGGCGTTTATCTGGGAGAAAAACCTGAGGCCGGACAGGATGAGCGGGTACTTCTGCCTGGGAAAAAAGTTCCTGAGGGAACAAAAGAAGGAGACAGGTTCCAGGTATTTATCTACAAGGATTCTTCCGACCGCCTTATTGCGACCACAGACATGCCTAAGGCTGTCCTGGGCGAGATCGCAGTGATGAAAGTGGCTCAGGTGACCAAAATCGGAGCGTTTCTGGACTGGGGACTGGAAAAGGATCTGTTCCTTCCTTATAAAGAACAGACAAAGAAACTTCACGAAGGAGAGGAAGTTCTGGCAGCAGTATATGTTGACAAAAGCAGCAGGCTGTGCGGAACTATGAAAGTATATCATTATCTTTCCACAGATTCTCCCTACAGCAAAGAAGATACGGTTACCGGTGTTGTGTACGAGATCAGCGATAACTTCGGAGTTTTTGTGGCAGTGGATTATCAGTATTCGGCCATGATCCCCAGACAGGAAGCCCAGGGAGGCTATAAAGTTGGGGAAGAAGTAACCTGCAGGGTCAGTGCAGTGAGGGAAGACGGAAAGCTGACCTTAAGCCCTAAGAAGAAAGCATATCTCCAGATTTATGAAGATGCGGAGAATGTCCTTGAGACGATCAAAGACTTTGACGGCGTACTGCCCTTCGATGACAAGGCTGCGCCGGAACGGATACAGAGAGAGTTTGGCCTGAGCAAAAATGCCTTTAAGCGGGCAGTGGGCCATCTCCTGAAAGAGAAGAAAATAGAGCTGAAAAACGGGAAAATTTATATACAGTAATGCTTTTCCATGAAATAAGATTATGATATAATCAATGATAACTTATGTGTTATGTCCAAAAGGAGGAAAATCAGTGGACTCGATAGACTATTATGACCGATATGCCGTCCCATATTATGAAGAGACTGTAGATCTGAGTATGGAAGAACAGCTGGAACGTTTTGTGGAGCTTCTGCCGGAAAGTGCGGATGTTCTGGATCTGGGATGCGGTTCCGGCAGAGATACTGTGTTTCTGGAAGACGAGGGCTGTGTGGTGACCCCTATGGACGGGTCTGAGAAAATGTGTAATCTGGCCAGCATCCACACAGGGAAAGAAGTTCTCCATCTCAGGATAGAAGAGATGGAATTTAAAAATGTTTTTCACGGAATCTGGGCATGCGCCGTTTTGGGACATTTTCCCCCGGAAGAGATCCGAGGGGTGATGAGCCGGATACTGGCGGCTTTAAAGGAGGATGGTATCCTTTACTTCTCAGTAAGAAAAGGAGGCCGGAAGGGCAGATTCAACGGCAGATATTTTTATGATTATAACAGAGAGTCACTGAATGACCTTTTGGATTCCTTTCCTGAGATCCAGGTCATTGACATATGGAAGACCAGCGATGTAAGGGAAGACAGAAATAATAAATGGTTTAACGTTCTGCTGAGAAAGCGGAGAGAAGAATAGCTGCGAGACATAAGGAGAGAATGACAGTGGAATTTGCTCATTTACATGTACATACGGAATACAGCCTGCTGGACGGTTCCAATAAAATAAATGAATATGTAGCCAGAGTGAAGGAGCTGGGAATGAACAGTGCAGCCATAACAGACCATGGAGTCATGTTTGGCTGCATTGATTTTTATAAGGCGGCAAAAGCAGCAGGGATCAAGCCCATTATGGGCTGTGAGGTGTATGTCGCTCCCGGTTCACGTTTTGATAAAGAAACGGGACATTCTGATGACCGTTATTATCACCTGGTCCTTCTGGCAGAAAATAATCAGGGATATCAGAACTTGATGAAGATTGTTTCCAAAGGTTTTATTGACGGATTTTATTATAAGCCCAGGGTAGATATGGAACTTTTGCAGGAATATCATGAAGGAATTATTGCATTAAGCGCTTGCCTTGCGGGAGAAGTTGCAAGAAATCTTGTGAGGAGCATGTATGAGGAGGCGAAAAGCGCCGCTCTTCGTTACCAGGAAATCTTTGGAAAAGGAAATTTCTTCCTGGAGCTTCAGGACCACGGACTGCCCCAGCAGAAGCTGGTAAATCAGCAGCTTCTGCGGATGAGTCAGGAGACAGGTATAGAATTGGTAGCTACCAATGATATCCATTATACCTATGCAGAAGACGCCCAGGCCCATGATATCCTTCTGTGCGTTCAGACCGGAAAGCGGCTTCAGGACGAGGATAGAATGCGGTACGAAGGAGGACAGTATTATGTGAAATCCCCCCAGGAGATGGAGGGATTATTTCCTTATGCCCTGGAAGCCCTTTCAAATACTCAGAAGATCGCTGACCGGTGTAATGTAGAGATCGAATTTGGCGTGACCAAGCTGCCTAAATTTGACGTGCCGGCACCCTATACTTCCTGGGAGTACCTGAATAAGCTGTGTTATGAAGGGCTGGAAGAGCGCTACACAGAGAATATGGATCAGCTGAAGGAACGGCTGGAATATGAGCTGGGCGTTATCCGAAAGATGGGATATGTGGACTACTTCCTTATTGTATGGGACTTTATCAAGTACGCCAGGGACCACGACATTATGGTGGGTCCGGGACGTGGATCTGCAGCAGGAAGCCTGGTATCCTATACACTGGGAATCACCAAGCTGGATCCCATTAAATACGATCTTCTTTTTGAACGTTTTCTGAACCCTGAGCGAGTATCCATGCCGGATATTGACGTAGACTTCTGTTTTGAACGGCGTCAGGAGGTCATTGATTACGTGGTGCGCAAATATGGCAAGGACCGGGTGGTACAGATTGTTACCTTTGGTACCATGGCGGCCAGAGGCGTTATCCGGGACGTGGGAAGAGTTATGGACCTGCCTTACGCCCAATGCGACGCTATCGCCAAAATGATCCCCAATGAGCTGAATATTACCATAGATAAGGCCCTGACCATGAATCCGGAGCTTAGGAATCTCTATGAGTCGGACGAAACTGTGAAGACGCTTATTGACATGAGCAAAAGGCTGGAGGGACTTCCAAGGCATACTTCTATGCATGCTGCAGGCGTGGTGATCAGTCAGAAAGCGGTAGATGAGTATGTGCCCTTATCCAGAGCTTCTGACGGCTCTATCGTCACCCAGTTTACCATGACTACTCTGGAAGAGCTGGGGCTTTTAAAGATGGATTTCCTGGGCCTTCGGACATTGACCGTGATCCAGAATGCAGTAAAGCTGGCTGAAAAAGACAAAGGGATCACTTTAGACATAGATCATATTGATTACGATGATAAAAATGTTTACGAGATGCTTGGAGCAGGGAAGACAGACGGAGTCTTTCAGTTAGAAAGTGCAGGGATGACCAGTTTCATGAAGGAGCTGAAGCCTCAGAACCTGGAAGATGTTATTGCAGGGATTTCCCTGTACCGCCCGGGCCCTATGGACTTTATTCCTCAATATATTAAAGGAAAGAACAATGCAGACAGCATTCACTATGACTGTCCGGAGCTGGAGCCTATTTTAAAGCCTACCTACGGCTGTATTGTATACCAGGAGCAGGTTATGCAGATCGTAAGATCTCTGGGAGGATATACTCTTGGACGAAGTGATCTGGTACGCCGGGCCATGAGCAAGAAGAAAGCCTCTGTTATGGAAAAGGAGCGGCAGAACTTTGTCTACGGCAATGAGGAAGAAGGCGTTCCGGGCTGTATCAACCGGGGGATTCCGGAAGCGGTGGCGAATAAGATCTATGATGAAATGATCGATTTCGCCAAGTATGCTTTTAATAAGTCTCATGCGGCGGCCTATGCGCTGGTGGCCTACCAGACAGCTTATCTGAAGTATTATTATCCCGTAGAGTTTATGGCGGCGCTCATGACTTCTGTGATCGATAATCCTTCTAAGGTTTCGGAATATATTCTTTCCAGCAGGAAGATGGGAATTTCCATTCTGCCTCCGGATATTAATAAAGGGGAGAGCCAGTTTTCCGTGGACGGCGGAGCTATCCGCTATGGACTGTCGGCCATTAAGAGTATCGGCAAGCCGGTGATCCGGGAAATTGTGGAGGAAAGGGCTCAGAGAGGCGAGTTTAAAAATCTTCAGGATTTCATCGAGAGAATGTCCGGCAAGGATGTTAATAAAAAGGCTATAGAAAACTTTATAAAAGCCGGGGCCTTTGACGGACTTCCCGGAAACCGTCGCCAGAAAATGATGATCTACGCCCAGATCCTGGATTCTGTAAACCAGGAGAAAAAGAATGTTATGGCCGGACAGATGAGTCTTTTTGACCTGGTTTCCGAAGAGGAAAAAGAGGCCTTTGAGATCCGTATGCCAAATGTGGAGGAATATCCCAAAGAGGCCAAGCTGGCTTTTGAAAAAGAAGTCCTGGGCGTGTATATAAGCGGTCATCCTCTGGAAGAATATACAGAGAGATGGAAGAAGAATATTACCGCTGTAACGGCCGATTTCCAGCCTGATGAAGAGACAGGAATGCCCAAGGTAAGAGACGGGGCCAGAGCTGTGGTAGGGGGCATGATCACGGCCAAGACTATTAAATATACGAAAAATAATAAGGTCATGGCTTTTCTTACCCTGGAAGACCTGGTGGGAACAGTGGAGATCGTAGTCTTCCCCAGAGATTATGAAAAGAATGTCCGGTTTATGGAAGTGGACGCAAAGGTCTTTATCCAGGGACGGATTTCTGCAGAAGACGACAAAGCAAGCAAGCTGATCTGCGAGAATATCTATCCTTTCGACAGTATTCCCAGAGAACTCTGGCTTCAGTTTGAAACAAAAGAAGCCTTTTTGGAAAGGGAAGAACAGCTTTATCAGGATATCAGGGATTCCGACGGAAAGGATGCAGTAGTAATTTATATCCGTTCTCCAAAAGCAGTGAAGAGACTGGGGCCGTCAAAAAATGTAAGAATAAACCAAGAACTTCTCGACAATCTGTACGAAAAGTACGGTGAGGACAACGTAAAAGTTGTAGAAAAGAGTATTGAAAATATCCGGAAAATGCTATAAAATAAGAACGATTCGATGTATAAAAATTAAAACAAAAGGCTGCGAGAATATGGAGGAGAAAGATGACTGCGAATAAAGAAATCAAAACAATTGGCGTTTTAACAAGTGGTGGAGATGCTCCAGGAATGAATGCGGCGATTCGTGCGGTTGTAAGAAGAGGCTTAAGCCGTGGGATCAAAATGAAGGGAATTTTAAAAGGTTATTCAGGTCTGCTGAATGAAGAAATTATAGAGATGACTGCTGTAGATGTTTCAGATACGATCCAGAAGGGCGGAACGATCCTGTATACTGCCCGCTGTGCGGAAATGCGTACGGAAGAAGGACAGAAGAGGGCTGCTGAGATCTGCAAGAAACATGGTATTGACGGTCTGGTGGTAATCGGCGGCGACGGTTCTTTTGCCGGTGCTCAGAAGCTGGCAAACCTGGGAGTAAACGCCGTAGGCGTACCGGGAACGATTGACCTGGACATTGCCTGTACAGAGTATACCATTGGGTTTGACACTGCTGTAAATACAGCAATGGAAGCAATTGATAAGGTTCGTGATACTTCTACTTCTCATGAACGTGTAAGTATTATCGAGGTTATGGGAAGAAACGCAGGATATCTTGCTCTTTGGTGCGGTATTGCAAACGGCGCAGAGGACATTCTCCTTCCGGAAAAATATGACTATGATGAACAGCGGATCATCAATAACATCATTGATAACCGTAAAAAGGGCAAAAAGCACCATATCATCATCAATGCAGAGGGTATCGGCCATTCCGAAGCTATGGCAAAGCGTATCGAGGCTGCTACAGGAATTGAGACCAGAGCAACTATCTTAGGACACATGCAGAGAGGCGGAACTCCTACCTGTAAAGACCGTGTCTACGCTTCTATCATGGGAGCGAAGGCGGTGGATGTGCTTCTGGAAGGCAAGACTAAAAGAGTGATCTGCTACAGAGACGGTGAGTATATCGATATGGATATCAATGAAGCGCTGGCTATGAAGAAATCTATTTCTGAATATCAGTATGAGGTCAGCTATTCTCTGTCTCACAACTACACAAAGAATCAGGCGTAAAGAAAGCATTATCAGAACAGAAAAAAGGCGTGCGGCAAATCAATGCGGTACGCCTTTTCTTTGTAATAGCGACGAGCCAAAGTCCGGGCTTGCCCGGGACCTTGGCGACCGCATACAATCCCGGGACGTGCTTTTGGCACTTCCGGTGATCAGCTTTTTTATGGAGGAAACAAAGTTATGATCACAAGTACATCTAACGGACAGATTAAAAAAATACAGCAATTACTGAAGAAATCAAAGATTCGGAGGGAAGAAGGCCTTTTTGTGGCAGAGGGCATCAAAATGTTCAGGGAAGCTCCGGCGGACAGGATCGAGAAGATCTATCTTTCGGCTTCTTTTGCAGAGAAGGGGATATGGAAAGAAATACTTAAAGAGAAGGGAATGGAAAAGAAAGAAGAACTTACAGAAATCGTGGAGGATAAAGTGTTTAAAGGGATTTCGGATACGGTAACTCCACAGGGGGTCCTGTGTTTAGTAAGGATCAGGAACTGGGACCTGGAAGAACTGATACCTGAGAATAAGGAGCCTCTTCTTATGATACTGGAAGATCTCCAGGATCCGGGGAATCTGGGAACCATTCTCAGAACCGGAGAAGGCGCAGGGGTAACCGGAATTATCCTGTCAAAAAATACGGTGGATATTTATAATCCAAAGGTAATACGCTCCACAATGGGATCTGTGTACCGTATGCCTTTATACTATACTACTTCTATTCAGGAAGAAATCCTTCCCTGGCTCAGAAAGAAGGGAGTTACCGGATATGCGGCCCACCTGGAGGGAAAAAACAGCTATGACCGGGAGGACTATACAAAAGGGACAGCTTTCTTCATTGGAAATGAAGGAAATGGTCTGAGCCGGGAACTTTCTGAAAAAGCAGACGTCTGGATCCGGATTCCCATGGAAGGACAGGTAGAGTCCCTTAATGCGGCGATGGCTTCAGGAATCCTTATGTATGAGGCTTTCCGGCAGAGAAGAACTATTTAACGGGTCCGAAAACTTCCGAATTAGACATAAAAGTAGAAATTTTTCACACTATTACCTTTTTTTAGAATTTTACCTCCTAAATTCTGTGAAATGTTACAAAAATTACCCGCTTGACAATAAAATGTAACCTTGATAGAATATGTCCGTAACAAAACTTAATAAATCTGTAATAAATGAAAAAGAAATGTTACAGATCTATCAGGAGGTTATATTTTATGAAAGAGAGAATGAAGAAACTTTTGACTTGTGTGGGAACAGTTGGTGTGATGACGGTCACAATGGCGGTTCCGGCTATGGCGGACACTACAGGGGAGAATCAGAATATAGATACAGCGCAGGTGCAGGAAGAAGTACAGGAGGAGACCTTTGACTGGTCAGATAAGGCGGCGGCAAATGTAAATACATATGCCAATATCCGTCAGGGCTCCGATATCGGAACAGACCGGGTAGGCAAGCTTTCTGCCGGAGCTGTGGTAACAGTAGTAGGCGAAGAGAACGGCTGGCTGCAGGTAGTATCCGGAGAGGTAGAAGGATATATCAGGGGAGACCTTCTGGTTACCGGAGACGCTGCCCGGCAGCTTTTCGAAGCTTCTTATGGAGAAGGCGCCGACATTGTAGGGGCAGAGGCTGTAGATGAGGCTGCACTGGCAGCAGCAGAGGCTCAGACAGCGGCAGAAGCCCAGGCTCAGGCTGAGGCGGCAGCTCAGGCGGCCCAGCAGGCAGCGGCATCTGTTTCTCAGGGAGATCTGGATCTGATGGCGGCCATCATCGAGTGTGAGGCTGGGGGAGAGCCTTATGAAGGGAAGATTGGTGTGGGAGCTGTGGTAATGAACCGGGTGAGAAGTTCCCAGTTCCCCAATACCATCTCCGAGGTTATCTACCAGAGCGGCCAGTTCTCACCGGTAGCCAGCGGAAAACTGGCCTCCGTACTGAGCAGAGGCGCCAGACAGGACTGCTATGACGCAGCCAGAGATGTATTTGCAGGAGCAAATACAGTAGGAGACTGCCTCTTCTTCCATGCAGGAGGGGGAAGCGGACTGACGATTGCAAATCAGACGTTTTATTAAAAATGAATTTTGTCTATATTAAGAAGAGCTCCGAAGAACAGCGAAAGGCTGGGCTTCGGAGCTTTTCTGATATCAGGCTAGGACGATGGCCTTAATTATTCGGTCAAATTTTTATAGTGATCTGCCATAAGAGATACATGATCTAATTTTTTCTTGATAACGAGATATAAATCATTGCAGAGTTCAGGAATATTAACAGGGCTTACACTATTTACAGCCTGTATATAATCCTGAGGTATGGAAGAAGCCCCGTACAGAGCGCCTGCTAACTGGCCGCCCATGGCAGCAGTACCGTCGCAGTCTCTGCCAAATGCGGCACAAAAAGAGACTGTATCTGCATAATTTCCCTTACAGGCCTTAAAGATCGCACATGCGGCAGGTATCATTTCAAGTGGGAAGAGAAAATTATAGGGAGGAAAGGTTACCAGATAATTTCGGTAAAGTTCTTCAATGACAGCCTCTGGATCCATAACACGGGCAGCATAGTCTAAAATACTGTCCATCCGTTTTACAAAAGAATTTTGAAGAAAGTCAACTCCCTGTTCACAGTAATGTCCGGGAAGACTCCAGTATGCATCGCGAACAGCGCCTACGATTTGATCCACAGTGGCATCAGGCAGAAGAGCCGTTGCCACACCGGCGGATATGGGCCCCCCATCCAGTGCCGCTTCATGAGGATCAAAGGGATTGATAAGCCCGCCAATGCCATCCCATCCAGTACAGATTTCATAGAGTGAGGAAAACACATGGCGCCCTGAAGCAATGCGCTGAATTGCCTCAAAATGGAACATTGCGGTTGCCCAGAGACGTTCTAGGTCATTCTCAGGACGTGTGGCGGTCAAGTGCTGAACATATTTGGCAAGATATTCCGCAAATTCCAAAGAAGTGATTCGCCTCTGATAATGGATGACTGCCTTGGCGCACAAGAGAAGATAACGAGTATCGTCGGAATAGGAGCCGGGACGTACGTCATGGGAACCAAAAGGATCGGCATTGCGGCTTTTCTCCAAAGAGGCTTCCTTTCCGTGATAAATACTCTGTTCATAATGAGGCTGCCCGCCCAAAAGTCTGGGTGTAACAGGAAGCATTTTACGGATTTGGCCATATTGGGATTTTATGTTTTTGTAGTGCATTTCTTCTACCGGAACGCCCAGCGCATCTCCGGCAGCAAATCCCATAACAGCGCCATAAACCTTATCAAATAATTTTGTCTGTGCCATAATAGTTCCTCCTATTTAAAACTTAGTAATAGATTTACCGAACTGCTGACGATATTCTCTGGGAGAAATTCCGCAGTAGGTTTTAAAAGCTTTACTGAAATAGTTTGTATCCGTGTAGCCTACATGGTCCGAGACACTTTGTATTTTCATGTCAGTAGCACTTAAGAGCTCTTTTGCCTTTTCCATACGGTATGAAAGAAGATACTCATAGATACTGTAGGCATATTGTTCTTTAAACTGTTTAGATAGATATTCCTTGGTTAAATGATATTTTTCAGAAAAATAGGTTAAAGTAAGATTGCGGCTGTATTCTTCTTCAATGCAGGATTTTATCTTTGATAAAATATTAAGTATGGTAGGCTGCGTATTTCTTTGAGCATATGCTCCTAATTGGGCAAAGAGCGAGCAGAAAAAGTCGTTAAATTCTTTGATGCTGTTTATTTCTTTCAGCTCTTTTAGATCTGCAAGCGGAGCAAGCAGTTCCTGATACTGGGGAATCTGATATTCTCTTGAAAATTCTTGAAAAATTATCAGCAGTTCCATTGCGTTGTAGGATAAAAGTTCCAGGGTGACATGATCTTTTTCTAATATAGCGGAAAAATGCTGATTCAGAATCCTGCAGAGATTTTTTTCATCCCATTTTCCCAATGCCCGCATTATGAGCTCCTTTTTGGGAGAAAGATAGTCTAAGTGACTAAGGCTTTTGGCAGTATATTCATGAGAGATCAAAGTCTCAGAAGAATATAAATTCAATTTTGAAGAAATAAGCACAGCCTGTTCATAAGAGGCTTTTAAAGCAGTGATGTTCGGCTCTACAAACTGCCCCATACCTGCTACAGTGAAAAAATCATGACTTTTTTGGAACATATTTAAAATGTTTCGGACATTTTCCTGTATTTTTGCCTCAACATAGGATTTTGAAAAATTTATGAAGGGCGAGTTTAAAACTTCTACGCCTAAAATTAAAAGGTGAGGGCTTTCAATGTAGCAATGATAATTCTCTTTTAGTGCAGCATGTGAAAGGAGCTGACTTAAAAAGAGACGGGAACGTTCTTCATTCCATACGGTAAGTGAATTTCCCCCCACTCTGATAGCAAGAATAGCGCCCAGGGCCGGGACATCTGCTGTACGGCAAAGGCAGTTAAACAGATCCAGCAGTGGCATTTCATTGTTTAATGCCTGCTCTTTTTGCAGTTCGGATACGGCTTTTTCCAGGCAATGGTTCAGTTCTGTCTCAGAAATAGGTTTTAGAAGATAATCCAGAATTTGATACTGTATTGCCTGTTTTGCATATTCAAAATCATTAAAGCCGCTGATGATAATATACTTAATTTTGGGAAAACGGGCAGTGGCAATTTTTAAAAACTGCATTCCATCCATAACTGGCATTTTTATGTCAACCAGAACAATATCTATATTGGTTTCTTGCAGGATTTTCAATGCACTTTCGCCGTCAGTGGCTTCTAATGGATTACCAATATCGTTTTCTGCCCATCGGCCAAGAAGCGAGATTGTCTGACGCACATGTTTTTCATCATCAATAATTAGAGCTTGATACATATCTGGAACCTCCTATTCGTTGGGCAGGATGATTTCTATGGAGACAGTGGTGCTCACATCAGGGATACTTTCTATGTGGATCCCTGCATTTTCTCCAAAATAGAGTTTTAAACGGGCGTTTAGATTTCTCAGACCTATATGATCCCCATAATTTTCGGATGAGCCAGTATTAAGCCAAGAAAGGATTTCGGCTAACCTGGAAGATGAAAATCCGGGACCGTTATCTGTTACAGATAACAAAAGGGTATTTCCTTTTTTCTCTCCTAATAGCTGGATATTTACCTGTTTCATGGAAGATTCAAGTCCATGAGCTATGGAATTTTCAATTAAAGTAAAAAGTGCCAGCTTTGGAATGAGGAGAGGTTTTACTTCAGGTTCTATTTTGATGCTGGTTGTGAGGCGTTCATCAAATCTGGCCCGAAGGAGCAGCAGATAGTTCTGAACGTAATCTGCCTCCAAAGTTATAGGGACCAAGCTGGCCTCACGGAATGAGTATCTGAGATTCGCGGCAAGAGCCTCGATCATCTTGTAAAGCTGCCGGTCTCCTGTCAAAAGGGTCCGAGAGGAGATTACCTGAAGGGAATTATACAAAAAATGAGGATTTATTATGGACTCTAAAGCCTGCAGCCGGGAAGTTTTCTCATTTAAGGTCATAACATAATTTTTTTTGATCAGATCATCAATCTGGCTGATCATGGAATTATAACATCGTGCCAGCAGCCGGGTTTCATAGCAGCCCTTCTCTTGCAGCCGGGTTTTTAAATCTCCTTTTCCGGCTTCTTCCATCTGACGAGCCAGATGCTGCAGCGATCTTGTTAAAAAATGTACCATAATAGATATCGCTGCCAGGGAGATAAAAGTAGCTATACAGAGAACAATCAGACTAGTGTTTCTGTTTTCATTGGACGAATGGCATAAATAATTTCCAGAGAAGAAATTTTTCCATCCTCTTTTTAGCTTTGACAGTAATCTAAAAAATATATGTCAGATTTGTTAAATAATTCAAGTAAATCTTGTTACTTTCAGAAAATTAAGCTATAATAGAGACACCTATCAAAGTTGGAGCTCTGTTTGAAAGAGGGGAAAGCCCCTGGCACACGGAGGAAAGCTGCTTTAGGGAATAAAATAAGGAGAAGGTGGAAAAATGGAAGTGACAGCGGGAATGATCCCCATTATCTGGCTTGTGATCCTGGCGGTTCTTGTGGTGATCGAGATTATTACACTGGGACTTACCACCATCTGGTTTGCGGGAGGAGCTTTGGCAGCCCTTGTGGTTTCTCTCTTAGGAGGCCCTGTTTGGCTCCAGATTCTGCTGTTTCTTGCGGTCTCAGTGATGCTGCTGGTATTTACCAGACCTCTGGCTGTAAGGTATATGAACCGGAACCAGCAGAAGACCAATGTGGATAGTATTCCGGGAAAGACAGGCGTTGTGATACAGACCATTGATAATCTTAAGGCAGAGGGGCAGGTAATGGTTGACGGCACGTCCTGGACTGCACGTTCCGAAAACGGGGATCTTATTGAAGAAGGAAAAGTAGTGAAAGTTCTGGCGGTGGAAGGCGTCAAGCTGATTGTGGAGGTGGAAAAGTAGTATGGGCGGTATAATTGTTCTGATCGTTTTAGTAGTATTGATTTTGATCCTGGCAGCTTCCTGTATCAAGATCGTGCCTCAGGCGCATGCATTAATTATTGAGAGGCTGGGAATGTATCTGGCAACCTGGGGAACGGGACTGCATATTAAAATTCCTTTTATTGACCGGGTTGCACGAAAAGTAAACTTAAAAGAACAGGTTGTGGATTTTGCTCCCCAGCCGGTGATCACCAAAGATAATGTTACCATGCGGATCGATACGGTGGTGTTTTTCCAGATCACAGATCCCAGACTGTTTACCTATGGAGTGGAAAACCCTATTATGGCCATTGAAAACCTGACGGCCACCACACTTCGTAATATTATCGGTGATATGGAACTGGATGCCACTCTTACATCAAGGGAGATCATCAATACCAAGATGAGAGCGTCTCTGGATGTAGCCACAGATCCCTGGGGAATTAAAGTAAACCGTGTGGAACTGAAGAATATCATTCCGCCGGCAGCTATCCAGGAGGCTATGGAGAAGCAGATGAAGGCAGAGCGTGAACGCCGTGAAGCCATTCTTAGGGCAGAAGGTGAGAAGAAATCCACGATTCTCGTAGCAGAAGGAAAGAAAGAATCTGAGATCCTGGATGCAGAAGCAGAGAAGCAGGCTACCATCCTTCGTGCAGAGGCAGAGAAGGAGAAGATGATCCGGGAGGCTGAAGGTAAAGCGGAAGCCATCCTGAAGGTACAGCAGGCCAATGCAGACGGTATCCGCTTCATCAAAGAAGCCGGAGCAGATCAGGCGGTGCTGACGCTGAAGAGCCTGGAGGCATTTCAGAAAGCGGCAGACGGCAGATCCACAAAGATCATTATTCCTTCCGAAATACAGGGAATTGCCGGACTCGCTTCTTCTTTGACAGAAGTTATCAAAGACAGTGAAAATAAATAAAAGACCAGAGGGTCTTCAATAAAGTGAAACAGATGGCAAGGGGGCCGCTGCAGACATGCAGGGGCCCTTTTTGCTGTTTCATCGGATTAAACTTTTACGATTTATCAGGGAAAAATGACTTGAACTATTGCCCTGCACAAGGAAAGCATGTTATTATGGAAGGAAATTAGCGGATAAGGGCATAGCTGTATCAGTCTGAATATATAAAAACAAAAACAGGAGGAAGAGCAATATGAACTTAAAAGGACGGAATTTTCTCACACTGAAAGATTTTACGAAAGAAGAAATCGAGTATTTGATCGATCTGTCAGCAAAGCTGAAAGAGAAAAAGAAAAAAGGAGAACCGGTAGATGTTCTCAGAGGAAAAAATATTGCCCTGATTTTTGAGAAGAACAGCACAAGAACCAGGTGCTCCTTTGAAGTGGCAGCCAGCGACCTGGGTATGGGAAGTACCTTTCTGGACCCCAAGAGCTCTCAGATCGGCAAAAAGGAAAGTATTAAGGATACAGCCAGAGTTCTGGGAAGGATCTATGACGGCATTGAATACAGAGGATTTGGACAGGAAATCGTGGAAGAGCTGGCCCGGCATGCAGGCGTTCCGGTATGGAATGGACTGACTAACGAATACCATCCAACACAGATGCTGGCGGATCTTCTGACGATTAAAGAGCATCTGGGAAAAGTAAAGGGGCTGAAACTGGTATACATGGGAGACGCCAGATATAATATGGGAAATTCTCTAATGATCCTCTGCGCCAAGATGGGCATGCATTTTGTGGCCTGCGCTCCTAAGAAATATTTCCCTGATCAGGAACTGGTAGAACAGTGCAAAGGCTATGCAAAAGAATCCGGAGCAACCATTACCCTTACAGAAGATGTAATGGAAGGTACAAAGGAAGCCGATGTGGTCTGCACTGACGTGTGGGTGTCCATGGGAGAACCTGATGAGGTATGGGAGGAAAGGATCCGGGAGCTGTCTCCTTATAAGGTTACAAAGGAAGTTATGGAGAATGCGGGAAGCCAGGCAATCTTCCTTCACTGCCTGCCTTCTTTCCATGATCTGGATACAGAGATAGGAAAGGAAATGGGAGAAAAATACGGTATTACCGAGATGGAAGTTACTGATGAAGTTTTCGAGTCTCCTCAGTCAGTGGTGTTTGACGAGGCGGAAAACCGGATGCATACCATTAAAGCAGTGATGGCCGCTACACTGGGAGCAGAATTTTAATGTGCAAAGAAAACGATGAGCAGTATTTTCCTGCCGGGCAGCTTCAGCAATGTCTCAGAACTGAAAAGATGGCCCGGCAGGTTCTGTGGAAACAGGAAATAGATTCTACAAATAACTGGGCAAAGGATTATGCAGGGAGCCGTATCTGGATGGAAAAAGGAATCAAAAATCCAGACGGCACCCTTTTTGTGGCGGAAAAACAGACCGCCGGAAAAGGCCGTCAGGGGAGAGTGTGGACCTCTCCTCCGGGAGAAAATATTTATATGAGCCTTCTTCTGTGGATGCCGGAAGCAGGGGTTTTATCAGCGCCTCAGCTCACGCTTGTCATGGGACTTTCTGTGGCTCAGGGCGTGGAGCAGCTTACAGGGAAAAAGGCAGGCATCAAGTGGCCCAACGATGTGGTATATTCCGGAAAGAAGATCTGCGGCATCCTTACAGAGATGAGGCTGAAGGGACAGAATCCGGAGTATATCGTGATCGGAGTGGGGATTAATGTAAATCAGAAAAAATTCCCCCCGGAGCTTGGGGATAAGGCTACTTCACTGGCTCTGGAAACAGGAAAAGAAGCGGACAGGATCAAAGGGATCGCCAGGGTTATGGAGTGTTTTGAGGAAAATTACAGAAAATTTCTCAAAACCAAGGATCTCTCCCTGATGAAGGAAACTTATGAAAGCCTTCTTCTGAATAAAGACCGGCAGGTACAGATCCTGGAGAAAAACGGCCAGTGGCAGGGAACTGCCAGGGGAATCAACCACCGGGGGGAACTTCTTGTAGAAGACAGTCAGGGACATATACGAGAGATCATGTCGGGAGAAGTCTCTGTCAGAGGGCTGTATACTTATGTATGAGAGAAGCCGGCAAATCAGGAGAAGTTTTTCGGTTCCTGAAATCTACGAATAAAATATAAAGGAAAATGAAAATGTATAAAGATAAAGTAGTTTTATGCGGCGCCAGCGCCTATGAACAGAAATATTATTTTAATGAGGATTTTTCCGACCTGCCTCAGCAGATTAAGGACGAACTGCAGATCATGTGCGTCATGTATACAGAGGAAATCGGCGGGATCCTTACTCTGGAGTTTGATGAGGAGGGAAATCTTCAGTTTCAGGTGGAAGCCCTGGAGGCTGACGCTATGTTTGACGATATCGGCAGTGTGCTGAGGATCAAAGAGCTTCGGAAGACGAAAAGGGAGCTTCTGGAATCTCTGGAATTATATTACCGGGTGTTCTTCCTGGGGGAAGGTCTGGAGGAATAGTCCATGCTGCTGGTTATAGATGTTGGAAACACTCACATTACCCTGGGAGTTTTTGAAGAAAAAGAATTAAAAGGAACCTTCCGTATGACTACCGGCTACAGCCGGACTTCTGATGAATATGGGATTTTTATCTGCAACATGCTGGAATACCGGGGGATCAATAAGGAAGAGGTAGACGCTGCCATTATCAGCTCTGTTGTGCCCGATGTTATGCATTCTCTTACCAGCGGCATCATAAAATATTTCCATATAAAGCCTTACCTTGTGAAGGCAGATAGTTTTACAGGAATTGTTATTAAAACAGCAAATCCAAAATCTCTGGGAGCAGACCGGATCGTGGATGCGGCAGCTGCTTATGAGATTTACGGAGGGCCGGTGCTGATCGCAGATTTCGGTACAGCTACTACTTACGACCTGGTAAATGAAAAAGGAGAATTTACAGCAGAGATCACCTCCCCGGGACTGGAGATCAGTGCCAGGGCCTTGTGGCAGCAGGCAGCTAAACTGCCGAAATTTGCTATAGAAAAGCCGGAGTCCATACTGGCAAAGGACACAATAACCAGTATGCAGGCCGGACTGGTATACGGCTATATCGGACAGATAGAGTATATTGTAAAGAAAGTGAAGGAAGAATCCGGCCTGGAAAATCTGAAGGTAGTGGCTACCGGAGGCTTGGGAAAGGTACTGGCCAGGGAGACTGAGGCCATCGATATCTATGATCAGAGGCTGACTTTGGAAGGCCTTCGGATCATATACGAAAAAAACAAAGAGGCAGAGAGCAGGAATGAAGCTTAAAATCGGAAACGTAACACTGGAAAACAATCTGGTGCTGGCGCCTATGGCGGGGGTGACAGACCTTCCCTTCCGCCTCCTGTGCAAAGAGCAGGGAGCAGGGCTGATCTGTACGGAAATGGTAAGCGCAAAGGCCATCTTTTATAAGAATAAAAATACAGAATGCCTTATGCAGATCGATGAGAGGGAGAGACCGGTGTCTCTCCAGCTTTTTGGCTCAGAGCCGGATCTTATGGCAGAGATTGCCAGACAGATCGAAGAGAGAAATTTTGATATTCTGGATATAAATATGGGATGTCCGGTTCCCAAGGTGGTAAATAACGGAGAAGGTTCTGCACTGATGAAAAATCCCAGGCTGGTCCATGAGATCATATATAAGGTTTCAAGAGCTATTGAAAAGCCTTTAACGGTAAAAATCCGGAAGGGATTTACGGAAGACAGCGTAAACGCAGTGGAAATCGCGAAAATCGCAGAGGATGCAGGCGCTGCAGCCATAGCCGTTCACGGAAGGACCAGGGAGCAGTATTATTCCGGACAGGCAGACTGGGATATTATCCGGCAGGTAAAAGAGGCAGTTTCCATTCCGGTCATTGGAAATGGAGACATAGACTCTCCTGAGAAAGCAGAAGCTATAGTAAGAGAAACCGGCTGCGACGGCATTATGATCGGACGGGGCGTCCAGGGAAATCCCTGGCTTTTTTCCAGGATCCTTCATTACCAGGAGACAGGAGAAATCCTGCCGCCGCCGGACAAAGAAGAAATCAAAGAAATGATGCTCCGCCACGGAAGACTGCAGCTGGAATACAAAGGGGCCTATACAGGGATCCGGGAGATGCGCAAACACATTGCCTGGTATACTTCCGGCATGCCTCATTCGGCGTCTGTGCGGAGAAAGGTCAACGAAGTGGAGGGCTGGGAAGAGCTGGAAGAACTGATACAGATGATGTAGCAAAAATCAAACATTATTACTTGACATATATCAGGGTATTATTTATAATATTATGACTGTTAAGAAGCGTTTATAGGGGCAAAAGTCCATATATCAGAATATAAGAAAGGGTGTACAAAAAAATGGAAGAAAAGAAAACATTGCTTACCTATGCGGGATTGACAAAGCTGGAAGATGAGCTTCACGATCTGAAGGTAAATAAAAGAAAAGAAGTGGCAGATAAGATTAAAGAGGCCAGAGAGCAGGGAGACTTATCTGAGAATGCAGAGTATGACGCTGCCAAAGATGAGCAGAGAGATATAGAGGCCAGGATTGAAGAGATTGAAAAAATCCTGAAAAATGCAGAGGTTGTTGTAGAGGATGAAGTAGATCTGGACAAGGTCAGCGTTGGATGTAAGATCAAAGTATACGATGTAGAATTTGACGAGGAGATGGAATTCCGGATCGTAGGTTCAACAGAGGCTAACAGCCTGGAAGGCAAGATTTCCAATGAATCTCCTGTTGGAAAGGCGCTTATCGGAGCGAAAAAGGGGGATACCGTTTCCGTAGAGATGCCTTCAGGAGTTATGGAATACAAAGTTCTGGAAATTGAAAGAAATATTTAATTCTATATAGAAGGAGAGTGTACAAAGTGGCAGAACAGAAGAAAGCCCAGGAGCAGGACTTAAACCATTTATTACAGGTCCGCCGTGAAAAATTAGCCGATTTACAGGCAAACGGAAAGAATCCTTTCCAGATCACAAAGTATGATGTGACAAACCACAGCATGGAAATTAAAAATGCTTTCGACGAGTTCGAAGGAAAAGAGGTTACTCTGGCAGGACGTATGATGTCCAAACGTGTTATGGGAAAAGCCTCTTTCTGCAGCATCCAGGATCTCCAGGGTTCTATGCAGGCCTATGTGGCAAGAGACAATATTGGAGAGGAATCATATAAAGATTTCAAGAAACTGGATATCGGCGATATCATAGGAATCAAAGGCGAAGTGTTTAAGACCAAAACCGGGGAGATTTCTATTCATGCTGCTGAAGTGACACTGCTCTCCAAGAGCCTGAATCCTCTTCCTGAGAAGTTCCATGGTCTGACAAATACAGATTTGCGTTACCGTCAGAGATATGTGGATCTGATCATGAACGAGGATGTAAAAGATACTTTTATCAAACGTTCTAAGATTCTGGCAAGTATTCGGAACTACTTAAACGGACAGGGCTTCATGGAAGTAGAGACACCTATGCTGGTTGCCAACGCAGGAGGTGCTGCCGCCCGTCCTTTCGAGACCCATTTCAATGCTCTTGACGAGGACTTTAAGCTGCGTATTTCTCTGGAACTGTACTTAAAGAGACTGATCGTAGGCGGCCTGGAAAGGGTTTACGAGATTGGAAGGGTATTCCGCAATGAGGGCCTGGATACCAGACATAATCCGGAGTTCACTCTTATGGAACTTTATCAGGCGTATACCGACTATCATGGCATGATGGATCTTACAGAGAATCTGTACCGTCATGTGGCCCAGGAGGTTCTGGGAACTACAAAGATTGTTTACAACGGCGTTGAGATGGATCTGGGCAAGCCTTTTGAGCGAATCACCATGGTAGACGCAGTTAAGAAATATGCAGGCGTAGACTTTAACGAGATCCGTACTCTGAAAGAAGCCAGAGCTGTGGCAAAAGAGCACCATGTGGAGTTTGAAGAACGCCATAAGAAGGGCGATATCCTTTCTCTGTTCTTCGAAGAATTTGCTGAGGAGCATCTGATCCAGCCTACTTTTGTTATGGACCATCCTATTGAAATCTCTCCTCTTACAAAAAAGAAACCGGAGAATCCGGAATATGTAGAGCGTTTCGAGTTCTTTATGAACGGCTGGGAAATGGCAAATGCCTACTCAGAGCTGAACGATCCTATCGATCAGAGAGAAAGATTCAAAGCCCAGGAAGAGCTGCTGGCTCAGGGTGACGAAGAGGCTAATACTACAGATGAAGACTTCCTTCACGCACTGGAGATCGGTATGCCTCCTACAGGCGGTATCGGATTCGGTATCGACAGAATGTGCATGCTGCTGACAGACAGCGCAGCCATCCGTGATGTTCTTCTGTTCCCCACCATGAAATCTCAGGGTGCAGCAAAGAATGAGGCAAACAATGCGGCACAGTCTGAGAAAACAACTGAGACAAAAGCAGTTGAAAAAGTCATCGAAGAAGTGAAAGAAACCATAGATTTCTCTAAGGTAGAGGTAGAACCATTATTTGAAGATATGGTTGACTTTGACACCTTCAGCAAGTCTGACTTCCGTGCTGTAAAAGTAAAAGAGTGTGAAGCAGTACCTAAGAGCAAAAAACTTCTGAAATTCGTACTGGATGACGGAAGCGGAGAAGACCGTGTGATCCTAAGCGGTATTCATGATTACTATGAGCCGGAAGAGCTGATAGGAAAGACACTGATCGCTATCGTAAATCTGCCGCCAAGAAAGATGATGGGAATCGATTCCTGCGGTATGATCATTTCAGCTACACATATTGTAGAAGGAAGAGAAGGACTGAATGTCCTGATCGTAGATGATAAGATTCCGGCAGGAGCAAAACTGTATTAAGAAAACAGATACGCATCTTAATGATATTACTGAAGAAAAATTTATAAATATGGAATAAAAGAGCTTTTTTATGATGAAATCTAAATCATAGAAGAGCTCTTTTTATGGTGCGCCTGGCGGCGCACGTTTCTTAAAGGTGCAAGTCCTAAATCCGCCCGGTAGCGGGAAGATAGAGTAAATAAGTAATTGCTATGGGACCTTAAGGAATAAGAAAGATACGCCCATTGAAAAACTCAGCATCTTTCGTATCTGCTGATCAGTGCATCCAGCCTTGCTACCGCTTCTTCCTTGGTATAAAACAGGCTTTCATCCATGGACTGAAAGAAGTCCCAGAAGGCGGCGGTCAGTCCAGACTCCTGAATGCTGAGATAGACGGGGGTGCCGGATTTGACAGGGGTGAAAAGCAGGTATCCTGCCTTGGGGGTAATGTAGATATTTGCCCCGTTTTTTACGGTCCCTATGCTGCGGCGGAGCATCTTGGCATGGCAGATCCCCTCCCGGCACTCATCGGTGAATCTGCGGATGATATCCAGCCGATCCTTCAGAACCGGCGGCAAATAGATATCCCGGGGATATTCTTCGAAGATTCCGGTCTGAAGGAACTCATCGATACCTTCTTCCGAGAAGATATTGATAACGGTTTTATTTCCTAAGCGCTGCTTTAACTGAGCGATATGGTTCAAAAAGTCCTGGATAAAGAGCTCTTTTCCGGGAAGCTCAGGATGAAGGTATTTTTCCAGGAACTCTTTAGTAAGGAGATGAGTCATGCAAGGCGTCATTTGGAAGAAATATTCGCTCCCCGGACCGGGGGAAATAAAATCACGTACATACTGAAGCTGTTCTGACACGCTGTTGATAGTGCGAAGGAGCGGACGCGCCTGAGCGACATATGCAGAGAATATTTTCTTTAAAAGCAGAAGAAAGTCTGGCTGGCGCGTCATCAGCCCGCTTCCAAAATCATCAGAAATCAGCAGGGCATGACTGTCTGTGAGTATCAGATAGGGAAAGAGCTGAAACGAGTCCAATCTTGAGTTGATATTGTCGTAATAATAGTAGGGCTGATAATTACACCCGCAGATACACAGAGGAAGGATATGCATCAGGCAGTGGAGATTATAGTTCTGGTTCTCCCGGGTGACCAGTTCGCTGTTGTTCAGACACATGATATGGTCCACTGAAACGGCCTTATTCTGAATAGTCAGCGGGCTTAAAAGGCGATTTATAAATCCGGACTTGGGGGGAAGCATCAAGTACAGATGGCGAGATTTCTCCTCTGTGAGATGGTTCAGTACAGTGTAGGCTGCCTGTCTGACTTCAGTAAATGTGGAAAGAGGCAGGTTAGGGACATCTGAGGGAATGAAGGAAAGCGGCGGCAGCGAAGGGGTTTCCGGATCGATGATATCCTGGAAATGCCCGAGGAGCTCCATGATATCCAATCTTCTATAATAATTATCCCGGCCGTCAAGAGAGATCCTGTAAGCAGTTCGAAATTCTTCATGCTCTGCGGGGGTCAGCCTTAAGAACTCAGAAATCTTGTCTACTGTATCTGCAGAGGAGGGCATTCTCTTTCCGTGGATGATCTTATACATTAAAGAGCGATCTGTATTGCAGTATTCCGCCAGGGAATAGATGCGTACATCTTTCCTGTGAATATACTCTGTAAGAAGCTGTGAAAATTCTGACATAACAATTCCTCCATCTGATATTTCCTGGATTTTTTCAGTATATCAGACATCATCATATTTTTCCAGAAATTTCGAAAATAATCTGTCCGCAAATCTGTCCACACCTTGATAAAAAATTCGCCAGAAGGTAAAATTAATAAAGCAATGTCATGCAATCTCAGGAGCAGTCAGCTGTTTTCAGAGAATTGTTTCCGACATAAATGACAATATTTTGAAGGGGGAAAGGAAAATGGCTCATCAGATTGTGGATATCACCTGCCCGGGATGCGGTGCCCGGGTAAGCACAGGACAGACTCAGTGCCCGTACTGCCGGGGGCCTGTGATTATAACAACATTTAACAGTGTCTATTCTATGCCAATGCCTAAGGTGAACCAGTACGCAGCAGCGTACAGGGAGAACCTTGCAGACAATCCAGATAATCAGGAGCTGAACATGTCCGTTGCAATGTGTTACCTGAAGCTCGGTATGTACGATAAGGCGGCTGAGGCGTTTGATAAAGCGCTGGAAAATAATTTCGATAATTCAGAGGCCTTTTTCTATGCGGCAATCTGCCGGCTGGGGGGAAAAAAGGCAAATATCATCAAGGACCGCGGGATCATCAATAAGATCGAGGAATATATCCAGGCGGCCCTGATGATTGAAGAACTGGGGATTTATTATTATTTTTGGGCATATATCAAATACGATTACTACAAGAGAAAATTTTTGAATACAACGCCCACATGGCAGGAACTTCTTGAAAAAGCGCAGAAGACCGGGCTGTCTCCAACAGATGTAGAGCAGCTCTATGCCATACTTAAGGTAGACAGACCGTCATGCCTGTAAAATAAAAAGAAAAAACGGAGGAGAAAAGTAATGGGAATTTTAGATAAGATTATTGGCAAAAGTGCAGAGCAGATATTCATAGAAGACCTGAAAAGAGGAAAGTCCGAAGAGCAGAAGAAAGTGATCGATTTCTTTTTAAAAGAGGCGGGATGTTTTTCAGGATGTATCGGAACGTCAACTATGACGATTAATGAATATCAGCAGATGGTGGCAAACAGACTGTACAATCTGAATCTCCGTGAAAGAGCAGTGGAAAAGATCGCCCTGGATGAAAGTGAAATTCAGGAAATACCGCCCATCGTGCTCAGTGGATATGCTTTTGATGATGTGAAACCGAATAACAATGTGTGGGTGAAAATTCAGAATGATATAGCAGTTGCTTCCAGGTTTGCTGCTTCCTGGATATTCTTCAGTGCAACGCAGATATATACCTATACATACAAATTTGATATGACCAGCGATGATGTCTGGGAGACAACCAGGGATTTCTTCTACCAGGATATTACCAGCTTTGTAACGCAGGAGAGAGTAGTAGAGAGGATTGATAAGCATCTGGTAGGCTGCCTGAAGAAAGGCATCCAGGCGGAAAAGAACAATTATATTGTAAATTCACTGCGGATCGTCGTACCCAATGACAGCTTCAGCTTCTCAATGCGTAACAATGAAACACTGGAGCAGAGTCTCCAGGCGGCCAAAGCAATGCTCAGAGAGAGAAAGTTTGTGAAATGATAAGCAGCAAACAGGAGGAGTGTGTGGCATTTCTCCTGTTTTTTGTGCGATATGCCCGGCAAGCGACGGACGTGCTTGTACGAGCAGGCTTTTGCCGGGCAACGGACAGCGACAGGTTTTGCCTGGAGCTGCCTACAGTATCGCAGCGGATAGGGAAGAGCTCTTCTCCATCCGATTGAGAAAGAGAATGACAAAAAGCCCTGCAGACGGGCTGCGTATAGGTGAAGAAAATGAACGGCAGTGATTTTGAATATTATGATGTGGGCGGAGCTCCGGTGGTATTCAGCACAGGACATAAGCGCCCGGAGAATCCTCTGCGAAGGCCTGAGGTTCATTACAGAAGAGCGGTCCTTTCATTGATCGGACTGGCAGCGATTTTTTTAATAGTGTTCTTTGGTTCGTACTTTATACCGTATATGGAACTCAGGGGAAGATTTCTTATCAGCCTGGCGGTATCGGCAGTATATGTACTGATTCTTTCTAAAAGAGCTGTTATCTGGCTGGTACATCTTTATCAGAACAGGGCTTCAGATGCCACCAGGCTCCGGTGCGTTTTTACTCCCAGCTGCTCTGAATATATGATCCTTGCAGTGGAAAAATACGGATCAGTCATTGGCGTTATCAAGGGAATCCGTAGACTGATGCGGTGCCATGCACCCAACGGCGGGGAGGATTACCCGTAGGACATCATAAAAGGAAGACATAATAAGGCGATTCTGAACATAGGAGGTACAGATTATGGGACTATTCGGCAAAAATCCAAATGAAAAGGCATTTGTAGGAGGAAAGAAGCACTGGACTGATGTCATCAAAAATTCAGGCAGGGGAGAACTTCTGATCTGGAGACAGCCGGAGGAGGATTTTAATACGAATTCTACACTGGTCGTCATGCCGGGAGAACAGGCGATATTTGTTAAAGGCGGTGTCATAGAGCAGGTGTTTGACAACGGCACATATAAGCTGTCTACAGAGAATTATCCTTTTATCAGCAGACTGAGAAATGCATTTTCAGGCGGTATCAGCACATTCAACTGTGTAGTTTACTTTGTGAGACAGTCCGACAGCGAGGAGATCCTGTGGGGAACTCAGAGTCCGATCCAGGTCAGAGATAAGGTATGGGGGATCCGCACAGAGGCAAGAGTGCGGGGCGCATACAAGATACGGATCGAGAATCCGGCAAAATTTCTTGAAAAACTGATAGGAAATAATGTCCCATATAAGTTTCAGGAAGATCTGAATCTGTATTTCGGAAATGAATTTCAGGGAAAGATTAAATCTGCGGTATCCGAATTCCTGAACAGCCTGCAGCAGGAACTGATCGGACTGGATGCATATCTTGCTGATCTGTCTGAGCAGATCCGGCCTTATATCAATGATGTACTGGAGGATTATGGCATACAGTGTACGGAATTTGCTCTGGCCGGTCTGGATATTGATACGTCCAAGTATGAAAGCATTGAGGAGGCGCTTCGGGAGAAGCAGAGAAAGACCATAGGCGCATTTGGAGATAAAGATGTTATGGGTATTCTGGGGGAAGACTGGGCAAGACAGCAGTCTGCAAATATTCTTGGAAACTTAGCGAACAATCCGGGCGCAGGAGGTGCTGCAGCGGCAGGAGCTGGCATGGGAATGGGGATGGCAGCAGGCGGTGTCTTCGGAAATATGGCTCAGCAGATGTTTGACCAGAGAAGTACAGGAGTGAAGTGCCCGAACTGCGGCATGGACTGTGCACAGGGAGCAAAGTTCTGCAGCAACTGCGGGACGCCGCTCAACCAGAAGTCATTCTGCAGCAACTGCGGCGCAGAGATGGCGCCGGGAGCAAAGTTCTGCGCTAACTGTGGAACAAAAAGGGGGTAATATACGATGAAAAAGATAAATGTATTATGGACGATTCTTTATCTTATTTTTCTGATCGTTTTTAACCTGATCTTTTATATGGTGGGGGGAACAGATCATCCTGCTTCGGTATGGATATCCTATTTCTTTATCCATTTTGCTTACGTGATGCTGGTATGCACTCCCTTCCTGACAAAAAAAGGAAGAGATGCGGCAGTCTTTGGATTTTCTATAAGTTCCATTTCAGCGGTATACTTTTTGGCTGAGTTCGTTGTGGGGATTATTTTTATCTTTGCTGCTCCGCAAGGATTTAAAGGGGCTGTGATCGTTCAGGTTATCCTGGCAGCAATTTATGCTGTGGCTCTTTTGACGAATATGATTGCGGATGAGCATACAGGGGCAGCATCAGAGCGCCGTGAAGCAGAGCTCCAGTATGTAAAGGAGGTCTCAATGAGACTTAAAGCTGTCATGCAGGATCTTGGAATGGGAAAGACTGCGAGAGAGCTGGAACGTGCTTATGACTTGATCCACAGCAGCCCGGTAAAGACGAATCCCCAGGTGGCAGATCTGGAATATGCTGTTTTCAGGGAACTGGATCATCTCGAGAAAGCAGCGGCTCAGAATAATGAGGCGGCTGTCATAGAGAGTGCAGATAAACTGATGAAACTGGCAGGTGAGAGAAACAGAAAGCTGAAACTGCTGCAGTGATCTAAGAAGACGGAGAATACAAGAAGGACAAGAGATATAGATACATATAGAAAGAAAAGAGGGAAAAGAAATATGAAAAAGTGTCCATTGTGCGGCAAAGAATATGAATCCGGGACAAAATGCAAAAGCTGCGGTATTTTATTGATAGACATGGAGACAAACCGCGCAGTATCGGAAAGCACAGAAAAAAAGTCCAAAAGGCGGGCAGAAGTAAAATCAGAGCCGAAAATAGAGAAATCGGATCCAGAAGTCAGAGGAGCGGAAGAAGAAACAAAGGAAGAACCGAAAAAGATGGATTCCAGATCCGAACAGAGTTGGATCCAGGAGAGTGTTTTCGGAACGTCAGAAAAACAAGAAAGCAGTTCAAAAAGTGAGAAGAAGAACAGCAATATCACCTTGAATCCGGCACTGGCCGCAGTAGGAGCAGTTGTAATACTGGCGGCAGTAGCGGTCGTATTTATTATAAGGGGATTGGGCCAAAAGGAAGAAGATGAGACAGCAGCTTTGCTTGCACAGGAGAAACAGACAGAAGTGACGGATATGCCGGAAGAGCCGGAACTGGATCAGGAACCTGAACCGGATCTGTCAAATGTGACGATCAACGCATACGATGCAGACTATATTGAAATATCTGGATATGTGGAGGAGAATGCAGGAACTTTACAGTTTGTACTGGACACGCCTCAGAATATATATCTGTATGACAACTATGCACAGAAGGAAGAGGTGGTGGAAGGCGTCTCAGAGGTTTCTTTAGACCCATCGGCTCCCTGTGCATTAGAGGAATACGAGGGACGGCAGATGAGCGTGAAAGGAGATATGTGGAAAGAAGGGTCGGAAATTGTATTTTCCCCATGGGAAGTGCTCTATGCAGAGCCGGAGCAAGATGATCCGGGCATCCATCAGTATCAGATCGTGACGGAAGACTGTACATGGTATGAAGCGCTTACCAGATGTACCACCCAGGGAGGATATCTTGTAAGGATCAGTTCTGCGGAGGAATATCAGTATATCGTAGATATGCTTAATAATGGCGGATATACGAATATTCATTTCTATCTGGGAGGAAGGAGAGAAGACAATGGGACGGAATATTACTGGATTAATGACCAGAACCAGTTTATAGGAGACTGTCTGAACAGCAGCGATTCCTGGGCCGGTTCCTACTGGTATCAGGGTGAGCCCAGCTTCCGTGATACGGGATCGGATGCAGTGGGAGAGATCACAGAGAATGTGATGAACCTGTTCTGCGTTTCAGGAACCTGGTATCTGAATGATTCTTCAGACGATCTTGCAGGACATTATCCGGATCTTCTGAGTGGGAAAGTAGGGTATATTATTGAATATGAAGAATAGAAAAAAGAGAAGAAGGGGGCTGGCTGTAAAAATGGCTGTCCTGATCGCCGAAGGCGTCTGTATCTGCCTTTTAGTTCTGGGTGTTTTCCGGTATCAGCAGATGAAGAGTAAAGCCCAGGAAACAGACGAAAAAGAGGAAGTGGTGCAGACCATAGAAAAACAGGAGACCCAACAGGAAGAAAAGCAGTCAGAAGAAGAAACTGAACAGGAAGAAACGCTGTCGGAAGAGGAGATTCTGCAGATGAAAATTGAAGAGATCATGGAAGGAATGTCTCTGGAGGAGAAGACGGCGCAGATGTTCATGATTACACCAGAAGCACTTACCGGAGTGGGACAGGTTCTGGAAGCAGGAGATATGACCCGTGAGGCGATCAATGAATATCCGGTGGGCGGACTTATCTATTTCACACAGAATCTTCAGGACCCCGAACAAGTCCGGAAGATGACTGGAAATGTCCAGAACTTTTCTGAGGAGCGGATTGGACTGCCAATGCTTTTATCTGTAGATGAAGAGGGTGGGACAGTCACCCGTTTTGGAGGAAATGCTGCCTTCGACTATGACGCCTCGGCAGACGTGGACGCTATCGGTGCATCAGGGGATACCCGGCTGGCCTATGAGCTGGGGGAGAAGATCGGGAGTTTTCTCCACAGCCTTGGAATCAATATGGATAACGCACCGGATGCCGACGTGCTGAGCAATCCGGCAAACACTGTAGTGAAGGACCGTTCATTTGGATCAGACTGCAGTGTTGTGTCAGAAATGGCTCTTGCAGAGCTGAAGGGGCTGGAAGATCAAGGAGTAAAAGGAGTACTGAAACATTTCCCGGGACATGGAGCAACAACGGCGGATACACATGCAGGGTATGCATATACAGACGCCTCTCTGGAAGAAATGAAGACGAACGAGCTGGTGCCTTTCCAGGATGGTATCGAGGCGGGAGCCGATATTATCATGGCAGGACATATCTCCTGTCCCCAGGTAACAGGAAATGAGGAACCAGCGTCACTTTCAGAAAAGATGATCAATGGAGTTTTAAGAGAAGATATGGGGTTCTCTGGAGTTGTCATTACAGACGCAATGAACATGGGAGCTATCGCTGAGAACTACTCTCCTGCAGAGGCAGCAGTGAAAGCAGTTCTCGCGGGGGTGGATATGATTCTGATGCCGGAGGATTTCAGTCAGGCATACACCGGAGTTTTAAATGCTGTGAAGAGTGGGAAGATCACCGAGGAGCGGATTGATGCGTCCGTGTACCGGATTGTTAAGCTGAAGCTTCAGATCAGCGGATATTGAGGGGCAAAATTCCTTCCATGAACAGGTTTATCTTGTCAGATCCCTCACCCATTTATTCTTCCGGTAGTGATGCATTACCCAGGGAATCTTTCCCACTTCGTCCAGGCAGGTACAGGCGTATACCACCAGCACCGGCCAGTGAAACAGAAAGGTTCCGGCGGCGGCCAGGGGAACTGCGATGCACCACATGGTCACGGCCAGGCTGTACATATCAAACATAGTATCGCCGCCGGCGGCAAAGATTCCGTTGATGATAATGGAATTTACCGCCCGCCCGATCATATAGAAGGCCATGATCAGCATCATTCCAAGAAGATATTTCTGGGCTCCGGGAGTCAGTTTTACAAAACTCATGATCACCGGAGTCAGCACCAGCATGATGGCGGTAGAGAGGCCTCCTGTGAGGAAGGCCAGCTTTACAAGCCGGTCTCCGTAAAGCTTCCCTTTTTTCAGATCTCCGGCTCCCAGCTCATTTCCTACCAGGATGCCGCCTCCGCTGGCAAGTCCGTTGCACAGGCAGCATACCAGGTCTCTCACCACCGCGGCAACAGAGTTTGCCGCGGTGGCGTCTGTTCCCAAATGTCCCATAAATGCAGAATAGGAAGTAAAGCCGACACCCCAGGCCAGGGAAGCACCCAGAATGGGAAGGGAATATCGGAAGAAATCCTTTTCCAGCCATCCTTCCCTGTGAAACAGCCGTTTCCACCGGGGATGTATGTAACCTTTCCGGTAAGAGCAGATCACCACCCAGCCCAGTTCCAGGATCCTGGAAATCAATGTGGCCAGGGCGGCCCCCTCTTCGTTCATTGCCGGAAAGCCAAACAGTCCGTAGATAAAGATAGCATTGAGGATAATATTGCTCAGTACAGCGCCGGTACTCACTCTGGCTGCCTGGGCGGCATGTTCCGTAACCTTCATGATGGCCAGATAACACTGGGAAATTCCTGTGAGGAGATAGGACCAGCCGGCGATCTGCAGATAGCGGATACCAATCTGGATCAGCACTTCTTCATCTGTGAAGATCATCATCAGGTATCTGGGAAAGAAAACACAGCCTGCGAAAAAGAGGAGACTGACGATCCCAGCCAGTCTCAGGCTCATACAGAATAAGTCGTTGATAGTCTTTTTGTCACCTTTTCCCCAGTACTGAGCCCCTAACACTACGATGCCGGAAACGATGGAACCAAGGACCATGTTCTGGATAAACTGGATCTGGGTGGCCAGGGAAACGGCAGACATGGTGTTCTGGTCTACCCGTCCAAGCATAAGGGCATCTGCCGCTGCCACCAGTGCCAGCATCAGGTTCTGGAGAGCAATGGGAAGGGCAAGATTCCACAGCCTGGAATAAAATTCTTTGTCACTGAAAAGTTTCATCTTTTTCATTTTCAAAAGCTCCTGTTTTTTGTAACTCCCCCGGACAAAATGCCAAGAGGGCTAATGCCATCACTCTATCATAATTGACGGAAGTTTGCAATTTCTTTGGAGGATAAATCTACGATAATTCTGATATAACTCTTGGAATATGGTAAGATATAGATATAGCTTCCAAAAGGACTGAAGACGAAGAAAACAGGAGTTTAAAAATGTCAAATATTACAAAATATGCCTTAGAATCCTCACTGAAAAAAATGATGCTCACAAAACCTCTGGATAAGATTACGATCCGGGATCTTACAGAAGACTGCGGAATCAGCCGCATGGCATTCTATTACCATTTTAAAGATATTTATGACTTGGTGGAATGGGCCTGTGTGGAGGATGCTGCTAAAGCATTGGAGGGTAAGAAAACCTATAGGACCTGGCAGCAGGGGCTGCTGCAGATCTTTGAAGCTGTATATGAGAACCGGCCTTTTGTATTAAATGCCTTCCGTGCCCTGGACAGAGAAAAGATCGAGAAATTCCTTTTCGGGCTGACATCGGATCTGATTTTGGGCGTTGTGGAAGAACAGGCGCAGGAAAAGTCTGTGACGGAAGAAGAAAAGCGGTTTATCGCAGATTTTTATAAATATAGTTTTGTGGGGATCATGCTGGACTGGATCCAGAAGGGAATGAAAGAAGATTACAGGGAGACTGTGGAGGCGGTCTGTATTATCCTTCATGGAACCATCGCCCATTCCATCGATAATTTTACAAAATACCGGAAATGATAAAAAACTGAACATTTCCTTTATTCTGTAAATGGAAATGTATGGTGGATTGACGTAGGATAAGTCCATAGAAAAACATATGAAAACACAGCAAAATCTGCATCAGCGGATATCTGAATTTAGAAAGGCGGTATAATCTATGGCAAAAAAATCTGCAGCAATCGGGATTGTCTCCGCAGCAGCGGCAGGCGCAGGAGCAGCTTATCTGGTACGAAAGGTAAAAGGATCTGAAGGACCGGAAGCAGGGAAAAAGAAGGAGAAAAAAGAAAAGGGCAGACCCGGCACTGAACCAGGAGCAGGATACAGGAATACAGAACTTGGAAAACATGAGAAAAACCGGAAAGGAATCTATTACAGCAGCGGAAATTATGAAGCTTTTGCCAGGCCGGAGAAGCCGGAAGGCGTGGAGGAAAAGAATGCCTATATTGTAGGAAGCGGACTGGCGGCTCTGGCAGCGGCCTGCTTCCTGGTCCGGGACGGACAGATGCCGGGAGAACAGATCCATATTCTGGAAGCCATGGACATTGCAGGAGGAGCCTGCGACGGAATTTTCGATCCTTCCAGAGGCTATATCATGCGGGGCGGGCGAGAAATGGAGGATCATTTTGAATGCCTCTGGGATCTTTTCCGCAGCATCCCATCTCTGGAAGATCCGGAACTTTCTGTGCTGGATGAATTCTACCGGCTGAATAAACACGATCCCAATTATTCTCTGTGCCGTGCAACTAAAGACCGGGGAAAAGATGCACATACAGATGGAAAATTTAACTTAAGCCAGAAGGGCTGTATGGAGATCATGAAGCTGTTTCTGACAAAAGATGAGGACCTGTATGACAAGACTATTGAGGATGTATTTGACGAGGAAGTATTTGACTCAACCTTCTGGCTGTACTGGAGGACTATGTTTGCCTTTGAGAACTGGCACAGCGCCCTGGAAATGAAGCTGTATTTCCAGAGATTTATCCACCATATCGCAGGGCTGCCGGACTTCAGTGCTCTGAAATTTACACGTTACAACCAGTATGAATCTCTGATACTGCCTATGCAGAAATATCTGGAGCAGGCTGGTGTGGATTTCCAGTTCCATACAGAAGTGACCAATGTGGTTTTCGAGATCAAAGAGGGGAAGAAAAGGGCCACAGCTATTGAATGCAGGGTCAAAGGAGTGGAAAAGGGAATTCTTCTTACAGAAAAGGATCTTGTTTTTGTAACCAATGGAAGCTGTACGGAAGGTACGATTTATGGGGACCAGGATCATGCGCCTAACGGCGATGCGCAGGTACGTACCAGCGGCTGCTGGAACCTGTGGAAAAATATTGCCAGACAGGATCCGGCATTTGGACGGCCTGAGAAGTTCTGTTCAGATATTGGAAAGACCAACTGGGAATCTGCGACGATTACCACTCTGGATGACCGGATCCTTCCTTATATCACGAATATCTGCAAGAGAGATCCCCAGACAGGAAAAGTGGTGACCGGAGGAATTGTAAGCTGTGTGGATTCCAACTGGCTGCTGAGCTGGACGATTAACCGGCAGGGGCAGTTTAAGGAACAGGACCCGGGGAAAGTCTGCGTCTGGGTCTATGGACTTTTTACAGATGTTCCGGGGAACTATGTGAAAAAACCGATGAAAGCCTGCACAGGAAAAGAAATTACCCAGGAATGGCTTTATCATTTAGGAGTTCCTGCTGAACAGATTCCGGATCTGGCAGAAAACAGTGCGGTATGTGTGCCTACGATGATGCCCTATATCACAGCCTTTTTTATGCCAAGGACTAAGGGGGACCGCCCGGAGGTGATCCCGGAAGGCTGTACAAACTTTGCTTTTCTCGGCCAGTTTGCAGATACGCCGAGAGATACGGTATTTACTACAGAGTATTCTGTCCGCACAGCTATGGAGGCTGTCTACGGGCTTTTGGGTATTGACAGAGGCGTACCGGAGGTTTGGGGAAGTGTCTATGATATACGGGAACTTCTGAAAAGCAGCATATGCCTGATGGACGGAAAATCCCCTCTGGAGATCCGGCTTCCCGGACCTCTTAACGGATTGAAGAAGCCGGTGCTGCATTTTATTAAAGGGACAGTAATCGAAAAGGTCCTGCGGGATTATGATGTTCTGAGGGACGGTATGATTTAAAAAGGGGTATGCAAACGGACGCTGCCGGATTGTTTCATGATAGATTTTATGGTACACTGAACGAAATATGGATATTTCATTGTAAAAGGAGTACACTATGCCAGTTTTTGATTTTAATAACTCACCGGAGGACCAAAAGGTTCCTGAATGTACCTATAAAGTCTTTTATACCAACTGCCCGGAAAGTTCTCCGGAGCATCCTATCCTGGTCCTGGACAACAAGGCGGGGAAACTTGTCCATCATTCCAACGGTATCTTTACCAATCCCATCCGGCGGACAGCCTTTGAGTTTAAAGGAGAGGAAGGGACTGTCAGCGAGGATATCCTGGAAATAGATGCCCGTTTTGTCAGTCTTCTGAAATGGCTGGGAGAAAACCACATTAATGTGCGGCTTTCAGGAGCCGTAAAAGAAGGCAAGTATGCAGTATACAAGATACGGGAGACTGCCTTCGGGGGAGGGACAAAGCTCTCCGCAGAGGATGGATTCCTTCAGTTTATGATCGAGCGGCTGCTTTCCAGTGACCCTCCATCTCAGGAAATCCCGGATGAAGACGAAGAAGAAACAGGGGACAGCATGAAACTGACCAGTATTCAGAGTATTACGGATTTTATGAACTGTGCAGGAAGGACTCTGCCGGATAATATCCGTCTTTGGGCCAGAAGAAATCTGGCTGTTGCCAAGTCTAATGAGGTGTCACCAGAGGAGCGGCGCCACGCCCAGAGAGCCCTTTCCATTATGATGAATATTCAGTGGAAGGGAAATTACTTTGAGGCTATTGACCCGGCGGAGGCCCGGCGGATCCTGGATGAAGAACTTTACGGCATGGAATCTGTAAAGCAGAGGATCATTGAGACCATTATTCAGATCAACCGCACCCATACTCTGCCTGCCTATGGCCTTCTGCTCATCGGTCCTGCAGGAACGGGAAAATCTCAGATCGCTTATGCAGTGGCCCGTATCCTGAAGCTGCCCTGGACTACTCTGGATATGAGTTCCATCAATGACCCGGAACAGCTTACCGGAAGTTCCAGGATCTACGCCAATGCAAAGCCGGGGATCATCATGGAGGCTTTTTCCATGGCCGGAGAGTCCAATCTGGTCTTTATTATCAATGAGCTGGATAAGGCGGCTTCCGGAAAAGGAAACGGCAATCCGGCGGACGTGCTCCTGACCCTTCTGGATAATCTGGGATTTACAGACAACTATATGGAGTGTATGATCCCTACATCGGGAGTTTATCCTATTGCCACAGCTAATGATAAGGATCAGATCAGCGCCCCTCTTATGTCCAGGTTTGCAGTGATCGAGATCCCGGATTATACGGCAGAGGAGAAAAAGGTGATTTTCTCAAAATATGCCCTTCCAAAGGTACTGAAGCGGATCGGCATGGAGGAGAAGGAGTGTACCCTGACCCCGGAGGGACTGGAGGCAGTGATCGAGCTGCATAAGAACACCAGCGGTATCCGTGACCTGGAGCAGGCGGCGGAGCACATTGCGGCGAACGCCCTGTACCAGATAGAAGTAGACCATGTGAAGTCAGTGGCTTTTGACGGGGAGATGGTGAGAAAGCTCCTGGGATAAAAGTCCTCCTTCGTAGTTTTTCTGCATTTTATGTAGATTTTACCCAGTATTTATAGGATTTAAATAAAGATATGGTAAAATGTCTTTCAACATTCCGTGAGAACGGAGAAAAGAGATTTTTCCATATCTTTTTTTGTAAAAATGAAAAATATCTGTATGGAGAAAATCAAAAGGAAAATCAGGAAAATGTAGAGAAACTACGAAGGAAGAGATCGGAAATGGAATATAAGAGTTTTATTTTTGAAGTGCGGAGCAGGTATAAGGAATTCCGGCCTTCGGAACAGAAGGCAGCGGATATTATTCTGAATGAAGATAAGAGGATCCTGGACTGGACCATTGAGGAGTTCGCCCAGGCAGCGGGAGTCAGCCAGCCTACGGTGATCCGGTTTGCAAGGGCCCTGGGACTTAAAGGCTATCGGGAGCTGAAGAATAAGGTCCTGGAGGAATATGCCAGAAAAAAGGAAGAGCCGGATCCGGCGGAAATCCTGAATTATCCGGTGCAGAAGGAAGACCGGATCGTGGATATCCCGGCAAAAGTGATCATGACCAATATCCGCCATCTGGAGGAGGTCTTAAAGGCTTTGTCTTCCTATGAATTTGTCCGGGCGGTAAATGCCCTGGAAAAGGCAGAGAACATTTCCGTGTATGCAGTAGAAAATTCCTCCTGCACAGCTGAGGATTTTGCTACGAAAATGACTTATATCGGAAAGCAGGTATATTTTAACAAAGACGGCTATATGCAGAAGGTTAATGCCAAGAACCTGACAGAGCGGGATGTGGCCATGGGGATTTCCCATACCGGCCAGTCCCGGCATACAGTGGACGCCCTGCGCTGTGCAAAAGAATCGGGGGCTATGACCATTGCTATCACCAATTATCAGCAGGCCCTGATCAACAAGTATGCAGATATTATTTTATGCACAGAAAATACCCAGTATATGTACGGCAATGCTATTTTTTCCAGAAGCGCCCAGATCTCCCTGGTGGATATGCTGTATCTGGGGGTTTTCCTGAAGAATTACGACTATTATGCAGAGAAGCTGAATAACAGTTGGAAAAACATACAGGACCTGGTCTATGAAAGAGACAGCCGGTTTTAAAAGACGGGTAGAAAAACTACAAGGCGAAAATCACAGAGAAGAGGATTCTTTGAGGAATCTTAACTTCCCTGTGATTTTTGTTTTTACAGCTCTGGACTGGGCTATTTCTGACGAGGCTATGGACCTGTACCGGGTGAATTACCCCATTGTCACCGTAGAGAATACAGGCACCTATGAAGGCTATGACAGCAACCCTCTGGACCAGCTGATTGATAATGACTTTTCCTGGGCTGCAGAGAATCGCGAGAATATCTTAAATGAGTGGATGGAGAAATACGACAGTAAATCGGAAGCAGAATCATAGGAAGGGGATTGAAAGATGGCATTTTTATCTGTGAAAAATATCGTGAAAAAATTCGATACACAGACTGCTCTGAATAATGTAAATGTGGATATAGAAAAAGGGGAGCTGGTCAGTATCCTGGGACCCTCAGGCTGCGGAAAGACCACCCTTCTGCGGATCATTGCAGGGCTGGAGACTCCCGATATGGGACAGGTATTTATTGATGGAAAGGACTGTACCCAACTGCCTCCTTCCAAAAGAAACTTCGGTATTGTCTTTCAGTCTTACGCCCTGTTTCCTCATATGACCGTGGAGCAGAATCTGATGTTTGGATTGAACCAGCAGAAGCATCTGTCAAAAGAGGAGCGGAAAGAACGGGACAGGGAGGTACTGGAAATGGTGGATCTTTATGACCATCGGAAAAAATATCCCTCTCAGCTTTCCGGAGGACAGCAGCAGAGGATCGCTCTGGCCAGAGCCATCTCTCTGAAACCGGCCTTTCTCCTTCTGGACGAGCCTTTGTCTGCCCTGGATGCAAAGGTCCGGGTAAAACTTCGGGCCGAGATACGCAGGATCCAGAAAAAGCTGGGGATTACCACTATCCTGGTCACCCATGACCAGGAAGAAGCCCTGACGATGGCGGATAAGATCGTGGTCATGAATAACGCAGTAGTGGAACAGATCGGTACGCCGAAAGAGATCTACAATGCTCCAAAGACGGCTTTTACCGCCCAATTTATCGGCACCATGAATCTGTATCAGCAGGACAGAACAGCCTGGGGCGTCCGTCCGGAACTGATCGGGATTACCAGGACTGCCAAAGCGGGAGACCCGGCATATTTAAAAGGAACTGTGGAGGAAATTGAGTTTCGGGGAGCCCTTACCCGGATTTATGGAAGATTGGAGGAGCGCGGGGAAACCGTCTGTGCGGATATGGATTCTCACCAGGAGGAAACCCTCTGTCTGAAGGAAAAAGAAGAGGTTAATTTGTGTACGCTAATATGCAATAAAAAGAAGAGGTATTTTTCCATATTCCCCAGTCCGAGATCATCCGGTATCCGGGTCAGAAAGGAGCAGAAAGGAATACGGCATGAAGAGAATAAGAGATTGGAAACTGTATCGAAACCCGGGAAATATCCTGATGTTTTGTATGACCCTGGCCTTTGTGGTCATTCTGATCTGTCCCCTGTTTGCATTGTTTTCCAAGGCTTTTCTCACAGCTTCCGGAGAGTTTGCAGGGCTGGAAAATTATATGAAATACTTTTCTACTCCGGCCCTGTCCGTATCTATTAAAAATACCATGGTGGTGTCTCTGGCCGCCGCTGTGATGGGAACCCTGCTGGGATTCCTTTACGCTTACGGTCTGACCAGAACAGGGATAAAGGGAAAATCAGCAATTGGAAATCTACATAATTACCGCACTAGTGAAATCACTTAGACAGTCGGTTGGTTCCAACTAGAGAAATCTCATCTGGAATATTCATACTATATAAGTAGAAAGTTATTTGCATTCGCACTGGCAATTTATAAAGAACAGTGCTGCTTTAGATATATCTGTTTGAAAGGCTTCATAGTATTCGGATATAAAATTTGATAATTGATCCATAATAGGCACCCTCCTTTGTTTTT
>UQSX01000013.1 GCA_900543715.1 uncultured Blautia sp.
GTCATCTCTGGCCTCCATATACCCGGATCACAGAGGATATCTTATGTACTGCATTCAAGCCCTCTACGATCATCATGGCATCATTAAAGTTTCCTTCCCGTACTTTAGAGGTTACCACTACGATTTCTGCCAGATCTCCGTCCTTGTGCCTCTGTATCATCTGGGCAATACTCACATTGTTATTTCCCAGCACACTGGCAATTCCTGCCAGTACGCCTGGGCGGTCATCTACATGAAGCCGCATGAAGAAACGGCTTTCGATATCTTCTGCCTCTTTCACGGGAAGATTTTTGTAACAGGTACAGCTGATCCTTCCCGTACAGTTAAAGAGGATATTCCTTACAATATCAAAAACATCTCCCACAATAGCGCTGGCTGTAGGCATTTCCCCTGCTCCTCTTCCATAGAACATGGCATCACCTACTGCATCACCTTTTACAAAGACTGCATTGTAAGAATCATTGACAGTTGCCAAAGGATGCTCCTGGGGAACCAGCATAGGCTGGACCCGAACCTCGATTCCGGAATCTGTATTTCTGGCCAATCCCATAAGCTTGATCACACAGCCCAATTCCCTGGCGTACCGGATATCCTTTGCAGAAATATGAGTAATCCCTTCTGTGATCACATCTTCAAAAGTAACTCTGGAGTTAAAGGCAATGGAAGCCAGAATAGCCATCTTTCTTCCTGCGTCCAGCCCCTGGATATCTGCTGTAGGATCAGCCTCCGCATAGCCCAGCCTGGTGGCCAGAGCCAAGGCTTCTGCAAATTCCATTCCTTCCTGGGTCATCTTGGTAAGGATAAAATTCGTAGTTCCATTGACAATTCCCACCACCTCTGACAGATGATTGCCTGCCAGGCACTGTTTCAGCGGGCGTATAATAGGAATTCCCCCCGCCACTGCCGCCTCAAAAAGAAAATCTCTGTTGTTGGTTGCCGCACAGTCCAGTACTTCCTGTCCGTAAGAGGCCACCAAGTCTTTATTCGCCGTCACCACATGTTTTCCTGCCTTTAAGGCCTCCAGCATATAAGTCTTGGCTGGCTCGATTCCTCCCATGACCTCTATCACAATCTCAATGGAATCATCCTCCAGGATCTCTTTCCAGTCATTAGTCAAAAGCTCTGGCTCTTCGATTTTAGCCGCAGCCTTTTTCAGATTTCTCACCAGGATTTTTTTTATCTCTGCCCTGGCTCCGATTTTATCTTCCATGTCATCCTGCTGCATTTTCAGGACTTTATAGACACCGGTTCCCACTGTTCCCAGCCCCAGAAGGGCTACATTAATCACTTTTTTGCTCATTCTTTTCTTCCTTTTTTACTTCTACTCTTTCTACATATCCCTTCTTCATCTTGTTGCTCCTGCTCAGGGCTTTACTCCATCCTCCCACTTTATTGTATACCCAGAAAGAACGTGAAAAGAGACCCTTGGCTTTCCCCATTTTTTCCTTAGTAGTATTGGTATAAATAGAACCGCCGCATTCCATAGGCGTTCCTTTCATAATATGAGTGATAAGATCTGATTCACAGGTCACATCATCTGGGATTTCTGTGTAAGCCAGGCCAATGCAGTCTGCTTTGTGAGCATCACTGCCGCCTGTTCCTGGCAATCCATATTGCTCTGCAACAGCTTTTGCTCTGTCGTTTACCTCCTGAGGTTCACAGGCATTGAAAATTTCCATGAAATCAAATTCTTTTAGGATATCCGGATTTCTCTGATAAGCCTTTGCGTTCATAAAACTCATATACTTTTCTCCGCAGGGATGGGCAGGTCCCAGGATTCCTCCGTAATTATGAACAATAGGAATCAGCATCTGCACCGGGATCCCCCGAAGCTCTAAAAGCCGCAGCTTTATAGTCTCCGGCATGATCACCAGAATATGGCCTGCGTCCAGGGTATCATATTCTATTCCTTTCAGGACCAAAAAATCCTGATACTTATCTCCTTTGATATTCTTCTTCCAATAGCGATATCCCCCGTAGGAGTCATGGTCCGTCACCAGCATGCCTCCGAATCCCTGATTCCGCAGCATACGTATATACTGTTCAATAGGTACTTTCCCGTCCGGGGAACCTTCCCGTGTATGGCAGTGCATATCAATCTTCACGGCAACCTCTCCTTTCCTGAACCAATACTCAGAAAATGTATTTTTTCGCCTCTATACAGACTTCTCATTTTAAGCGTACCGTCTCATTCATATTTCACATATTGACGCAGCACACTAGTTGTCCTGAGGAACCATGTTAAAGCGCTGCCTCAGTCCCTGTATCTTCTCTTTCGGAATGATCAGATTAAATCCCTGGGGATTGATAATGATCCCTTTTGCTGCCGGGATCATCACTTTATCCAGATTATCAAATCCTACCAGCAAGGCCTGAAGCTTTTTCTCTTTATTAAACTTACGGAACTCTTCTGCATCTGTAAACAGAGGCTGGTACACATCTCCCTGATTATTTTTGATGTAAGGCACCTGTACATTTTTCGGATCCTGGCCCTCTTCCGGTCTCTGTACTGCCATAAGATATCTGCTTTTCACCACATTTGCAGCTACCTCTTCCTCCAGTTCCGGAAGATTATCCTTTTCCTCATTGGCACCGCCTCTTCGCAGTTCCTGCATGAAATAAATACCGGAAAGCTGGAGCTGCGGATTGAAAAGAGGCTGTTTTTCCTTTGGCAGAGCAGAAAAATCCGGTTTCTTGATAATCTCTTCCAGATCAAATTCTGTGGCCCTATCTTTCTCATAGAACACCACTGCGTTGACTCCCAGAGTGTAAAGGGTGGTATAAAAGCTCAGATAGCTCTTGTTCTCCACTTTAATAGCAGCAATTGGGTTTTTCTTATCTGTAAAAGGCTTCACAGCCTTTTCCAGCTCTTCCTTACTCTCAAATATCCATACCTGGTCATTGAAGCTCTCCGGATCACAGATTACATAGGGCAGTCTGGTAGCCCTGGAAAGAATGGTATAAACCTCTCCCAGAGTCTGTATTTTTCTGATCAGTTCTTTTCTAATAGCATCCATTTTGTTTCTCCTGTTGTGTTCATCATTCTCTGTCTCTAGTATACACCTTTTTCTGCGTTTTGTCCCCGGGAATCAGGAAAAAAACAGAAGGCTGAAGAAAGCCACCTCTCCCTGGCACCAGTAAGGCATATCGCATTTTTCTGCCAGCTTGTCCACCTGAATACAGTAGGCTGAAAGGCAGGAAGCGATCCTTTCTGGAAAATGGCAGGTTTTTCCTTCTTTTTTTCCACAGACCTTACAGATCTGACAGGGACCTGCCATGGCCGGAAGAAAGTCTCCCAGCGTCTCTGAAAGGTCATCGATCAGTTCCCAGGTCATCTGGTTGTGGCGGTGCTTGATCTTCCTGGTCTCCTGATCGTCAGTAATATCTTTCACCAGCGAAATGGTCTGGAGTACCAGGACCTGAGAATATTTCCTGGTTTTTTCTTCCATTTCCTCAGGTGTACCGCATTCTGGAGGACATGAATAGTTATTTCCATAATTCCCGCAATAATTTACCTCACAATATTTTCTCAGAGAATGGTCAAAACTCAGCTCCCCTGCCGGAAGGATCCTGCAGTTGTCAAAGCCCGCCTCTTCTGCCTTTCTCAGCACTTCCTCTTCCTGTATCATCTTTCTTCCTCCCATTTCCTGTCCAATACAGCCTTTAAGCTGTGTAAAATCCGTTGATTTACTCAGAAGGCACCCAGAATCCATATTCCGCAGTACCCTGTTCCCACTGCCCCTGCACCAGGTATACAGAACCAGGCTGGGCGTTAAACTCCAGATTTCCCTTTCCATTTTTTGTCACTTCCACAGCTGTTCCCTCCGGAATCTGGTCAGCACTGTCCTGGTACTGTCCCAGAAGGGTATCATCCCAAACCAGAAGCTCTACACTCTCGGGTACTTCGTCAAAGTACAGTTCCATAGTCATGGGTTCTGAAATCTTCTTCACTTCCACCGGCTCTGTATGAAGGACATGAGCCCCATCTGTAGTAACAGTCCTGCTCTCCCCACTTTCATCTGTATATGTCCAGGTATAACTGAGGGGATCCGGGATCATCACTGCCGCATCTGCCAGTTCATCCCTATAGCACACATTCAGATAAGGCAGCTCTGAGGGATCCTTTTCTACAAAAAGCTCCTCCAGATAATGCCCGTATTGATCAATATATTCCTGGTTAGACTGCTCTGTTCTTTCCATTTTTGTGATCCCATTGTACTGGGCAGGATAGGATTCAGCAATAACGCCGTTTCCCCAGATATTCAGCACATCTCCGCTGTTCAGATCTTCCTGGGTGATCTTTTCGCCATCCTCATCATAGAGTTCGCTCTCGGGTATGTTTCCATCAAATGGGTATTCCTCTGTCAGATTTACAAAAATACTGTTTCCGTCCTCTTTCTCTAAATAAACCGCCTTCAGTGCATATTCTCCCTGGACCTGATTTTCCTCCTGGGGTTCCTCTGAAGAAAATTGACTTCTCAGCATGTTGGCTGCTGTTAAAATGACCAGGGTCACCAGCAGTACGCCAATATAAACAATGGGACTTGTATTATTATTTCTCATAAGACCTCCTGTTTCTTTTTAAGGATACCATGAAACAACGAGCCAAACGGACATTTATGTTCATTTGGCGGCTGTAGGCGATACTAGATATAGTGTACCATAATCTTCAGTCTCGCACAATGGAAGTATCCTTCCAAAACGGTTGGTTTTACCATTTCCTATATTTCAGCCGTTTCTTACAGTCAGAAAAAACAGCCTCAAAAATGAATCTGTTTATCCGATTTCTTATTCTATTTTAACACTTCTTCGTATAAATTATTTCCCTGAGAATCAATAACTACGATCACTGGGAGATTCTCTACTTCCAGCTTTCTGATAGCCTCTGTTCCCAGATCCTCATAGGCGATCACTTCTGCCTTTTTTATACATTTAGAAAGAAGAGCTCCTGCTCCTCCCACTGCAGCGAAAAATACTGCACCGTTCCGGACAATAGCCTCTGTTACCTCTGGTTTTCTTTTTCCTTTTCCAATCATGGCTGTAAGGCCCAGGTCCAGAAGCCTGGGGGTATATTTATCCATACGGCTGGCAGTGGTAGGCCCTGCAGAGCCAATAGGCCTTCCCTCTCTTGCCGGGGTAGGTCCCATATAGTAAATCACATTCCCTTCCAGTTCTATTGGAAGCTTCTCTCCCTTATCAAGTGCCTGGGACATCCGCAGATGTGCCGCATCTCTGGCTGTATAGATAGTTCCCGTAATATATACATAATCCCCTGCTCTCAAGGTCTTTACCTCTTCCCGATCCAGAGGCGCTTTCATATATCTGTCCATGTTCCTTCCTCCTGTAAATTCTTAGATGGTCCGCACTATATGGCGGTTTACATGGCAGCACATATTCACTGCCACTGGAAGTCCCGCAATGTGGGTAGCATAAGTATTGATATTCACTGCCAGAGCGGTAGTATCTCCGCCCAATCCAGCAGGGCCCAGACCAATTTCATTGATCTTTGCAAGAAGCTCCTCCTCCATCTCCTTTATATGAGGCAGGGGAGAATGGGCCCCGATTTCTCTTGTTAAGGCTTTTTTAGCCAGAATGGCTGCTTTCTCAAATGTACCTCCGATACCTACTCCTACGACTACTGGGGGACAGGCGTTAGGACCTGCTTCTCTTACTGTATTCAGAATAGCCTCTTTGACTCCTTCTGCTCCATCTGCCGGTTTCAGCATACAGATTTTGCTCATGTTCTCACTTCCAAAACCTTTTGGCGCCAAAGTGATCTCCACCTGGTCTCCAGGAACAATCTCATAGTGGATTACCGCAGGCGTATTGTCTTTCGTATTCACTCTCAAAAGAGGATCTCCTACTACAGATTTTCTCAGATAGCCTTCTTCATATCCCCGGCGAACACCTTCATTCACTGCTTCTTCTACACTGCCGCCTTCAAAATGTACATCCTGGCCGATTTTCAGGAAGACTACGGCCATACCTGTATCCTGGCAGATCGGGATCATATCCTCTCCAGCAATGTCCAGATTTTCCAGAAGCTGGCCCAGTATCTGCTTTGCCAAGGGCTTTGATTCCTTGTCATAAGCCTCCCGCATAGCCTTCTCCATATCAGGCGCCAGATAGTGGTTTGCCTGAATACACATTTCTTTAATGTTTTCTGTGAGCAGCTCTGTATTTACGCTTCTAATCATATCTTTATTTTCCTCCAATGTTACTAGTGCACTAACTTCTGTGAAGCTGCCGGTTCAGATCGATACGGTTCAGCTCATGGATATCTTCTGTTCTGTTTCCTCCGATCAGACCGATCAGCATATAATACCCTGTAGCCGGATCCTGTGGATAATCTTTAACCAGCGTAAAGTCCTCAATCTTTCCTGTGCTGGAAATATGCATTCTGGGTCCCAGGCACTCTATGATATAATCTCCGATCTGCACATGGTTTTCATCGTAATAAGATACCGGCAGGTCCTTTTTTACTGCTTCCCGGACCTTCTCCTCCAGCCATTCCAGATCTACAGAGGGCTTTTCCTCAAACAGCAGAACGAAGCCATGGCGCACATCTGATCTGGGGCCGTCCTGGGCATAGCCTTCCCCCATGAAATACACACACAGGTCTTCCAGGGTATGGGCCATTTTCCGGTAGGCTACAGACTTATGCACAATGCCGGCAATATTCTCCGGCAACGGCCCAAACATATTAGGCCTGGTGATAATGATCTCCTCTCCGATCCCTACCAGAAGATCCGCATTTCTGTTCAGGAAAGGATGAATGAGCTCAAAGTGCTCTACGATCACCATTTTCCCATACCTGGCAGCCTCCAGAATGGCATCTGCCAGCACATGCATCTGGGTAAAGGCAGACTCAAAACGGATATCCAGGTGGTATGTATGGGGAGAAAAGGGGTCTGACAAGTCTTCATGGAGAAGGGGAAGAGGACGGACATTGACGCCTTCGTCATCGTTGGTCAGGTCCAGTCCGGGAAACATTCCCTTAATGAGCAGGCTCTTTCCTGCTCCCGCATCCCCGATTATACCGATAATGTGATCAAAGGGGCTGAGGTACATCTGGCTCAGCTGCATCCCCAGGTCTGCCATACGGCGGTTTCCTCTGGGGGCAAAATAAAAACTGTACAGGTTACTGTCCTGCATTTGTCTTGAATATGCCATAAAATTTTCCTCTCAGATTTAAAGCCAGAAGGCCAAACACGCTTTACGAATCCTTCTGCAAGCGGTTTGGCCTTTCTATATCCTATATACTTCCTGCTATTTTCTTGCTTTTCTCAGAGCAAGGATTCTTTCCATTTCATTGTAAACAATCATGTAGCCTTCGTCAACACCCATACCAGGCTTTGCCAGGATCTGATCCGGTTTTGTGGCCATCGCACAGTTTACGCATACCTGGGCAGACCGGTCTGTCTCATTGCAGGTTCCACCCTGGTAAGCGCCGAAGCCTTTCTCTTTGCAATAGAGAACAGCCTCTACGATATTGTTGATGCCTCCCAGGTCCGGAGTCTTGATCTGAGCCATATGTCCGGCTTTATTGTCAGCAAAATATTTTACATCTTCCAGGGTATTGCACCACTCATCTGCAACCAGCTCTACGTTAATGCCTCTTCTGTCAACTTCTTCTCTGAGACCTTTCAGGCAGAGCATCTGTTTTTCTCTTTCCTCTGCATCCATAGGACCTTCAATTCTTAAATGGAATGGCTTAGCTGCCTCTTCCAGCTCTGCCAGATAATCTGCCATAGCCGGGTAATTGTCCACGCCGAAAATCGCTCCGATAGTTCCATATACGTCAATGTGGAAAATCGGCATATAATCTTCGTCATGGCGGAGCTTCAGCACACGGTCTCTCAGCCATGCCACATACTCCTTCAGAATCTCTCCATGCTCGCCCAGCTTTGTCTTTACATTATTGATCAGAGCATGAGGCATTACTGCAGCGCCCTTTAAGATCATCTTGTCTGCATTATCATAGCGGCTGTCACCGGACTGGGTGAAAATCGGGATCGGCTCCTCTGAAACTGTTGTTCCATACTCATCTGCAACTACTTCACACATAAGACGTTTGGTAGATTTTGCCACAGCATCCAGAATGGCCTGGCTTACACCGTAGCGGATAGCTGTGTGAAGACGTTTTCCGTCTACCTGGATATTCTCCAGCATCTCACACAGACCTTTGAAGCTGTCTGCCTCTTTGCCAACCAGTTCCGGTTTGATATATTTCTCAATAATGGGGATAAAATCCTCAGCCAGGAACAGAGGATCACGGCCGCCTGCTCCAGAATACTGTACAGCGGCGCAGTCGCCCCAGGCAATCTGACCGTCTTCCAGGATCAACATAACGGAGATAGCCTCTCCCGCCTGTCTCACAGACTTAAACCCAGGGGTTACAGTCTCACCAAAATAAGCTGCACCGTCAGAAACGGCACCTTTTTTAATTGCTCTCTGATCATCAAAGAAAAATCCTGTTCTGGCTTTGGAACACACAAGATCTACTATTTTCATTTTTTTCTCCTTTTTACGGAGCCGAAGGGGATTTTTGGCGAAAACGAAAGGAGTGGGAAAGGGAGGTTATAATGGTCAGTCCCTTCAATGCATTGCATTCGCCTCAGGGGACATAGGCGTCTTTTCTTGCTCAAAACCCTTTTCAATTCGCAGAAAAGACGCCTATATCCCCTAAGGTGTTCAGATTTCTTGCAGGGACTGGGATTTAGGTTTTCTTTTCCCTGGTTTTCATTTTCGGCAATATGCAGCCGGCGGCTTCGCAAATCTTTGCCAGCTGCCCATCCGGCTGTTGGTTTTTGGCTCCGGTTTGTTTATGATTTGTTTTTTTGTTAATTCGCTGGTGAATGAACAGTCCCTTCAATGCAGCGTGTTCGCCTCAGGGGATATAGGTGTCTTTTCTTGCTCAAAACCGTTTTTCATTCGCAGAAAAGACACCTATGTCCCCTTCGGCATTCAATTTTTTTGCAGGGACTGGGATTTATGGAAGCTCTTTTCTAAACATCTCATTCTCAAAAAAGACTGCAGCAGAAGTTCCCAAAAACGCCTGCAGCTCATCCGACATGGCCACAGAACTATATCCCAGCCTCAGTGGACCCAGGTGGTGGGGGATAGGCGAATTAAAACGCCTTTGAGCCTAGACCCCACTTCCTGGGGCCTCTGAGGCTGTACACCACCCTACGTTTTCCCCGCAGCTCTGAGGCACAGTTCCTCTCTGCGCTATAAAACTGTATCCCAGTCCCGGTACGCCAGGCTGGGGAGCTCAGGCGAATTTAAAACGCCTTTGAGCCTGAGCCCCCAGCCTGGCGCTCCGGGACTGAACACAACTTATGCTGCCTCCCGGAACTGCCCCCTCAGTCTCATTTCGGCTTTCCTACCAGTCTTCCTTTGCTGATGGCATATACATCGTCGATGACCATCTGGAAAGAGGCTTTTCTCTTTTCCATTTTTGCTCTGTGCTCAATCTTATTTAAGTTGTAATTTACCAGTTCTTTTGGCAGAGGCACGTGTGCCGGGTTCAGATACCGTACTGCACCTTCAAAGTCACGAGCCGGAAGCATTTTTCCGTAATTGTACTTGCTGGGTGCAAATGGAATATCAATAACACCTGCTTTTACCGCCCGGATAGCGCCAAGGGCCAGGTCTCCCTTTCCAAGCTCAAAGCTCTTGTCTACGATGGCTCTGGTTTCTTCCTTGATGATCGCTTTTTCCAGCTCCAGTGCAGAACTCTTCAGTTCCTGATCTGCCAGAAGGGAAATCGCCTGTTTTGTACATCTCAGACCCTGAGCGTTAGCCTCCATGGTCGGCACGCCGATAGCCTCATGAGGAGTTTTTACAATAACTTTTGTGGCTTTTGCCAGAGCTGCTACAGAGCTTCCCCAGGAAATAACTGCAAAAGCTTTTGCCTCGTCCTGAGGGAATCCGCCCATCCACTGATGGAGAACAGTGGTCACGGTTGTATCCTCGTAGCCGTACTGCTCCAGATATTCCTCAGTCAGCTCTTCCAAAACACGGAGAGCGGCTACGTCCTGAACCAGGTTTCCGCACTGTCCGTATCCCACAGTGATATTCTTTACACCCTGTTCTGCTGCCAGCATAGCCTCAATAATTGCCACTGCGTTAGACATAGACGGCGGCACCAGGGTACCGGTAAGAGGTCCGTAAGGCTCACGGTTAATGGATACTCCGGCTTCTTCATAAATGCCGGTCAGACGGTCTACATACTGCCAGTCATAGATTGTTCTTTCAAGAGGAACATCTTTTGCGTATGGAATATTGTAGGAAATACCGCCTCCCTCATAGCTGGTAAATCCTCCTGCGTAACAGATTTCTGTGAGAAGGCGGGCATCCGGAGTGCCGTGGCGCACCTGTACAGGAATATCCAGATTCTCAATGATCTGACGGCAGCCATATACCCCGTGATTTACTGCCGGGAAGCCATTGAGCATAGACTTCCTGGTATGTATAGACTCTTTGATTCCATTCTCCGCTTCTTCATAGCGGTTCTGTCTGGTATAGGAATCAATCGTGGTAGGAAGCAGGTCCGCTTCTCCGTTATTCTGAAGATACTGGAGAAGTTTAATATGCTCATCGATCAGAGCTACTCCGGCTCTTGGCTGGATTAAGGTTTTCCGTTCTTTTTTTGCTTCTGACAATTTTCTTGAAAAGCTCTTTGATTCCGGCATGCTTTTGTGATATTCAATAGCCTCATCTAAGTCTACATCTTTGCCAGTGGACCACTGTCCCAGAATTTCTTTTCGGATTCCGTAAAACTCGTCATCCGACAGCTTCTTATTCATAATGTCCATAATCAGCAATCTCCTTCTTCATTATTTCCAGAGCAGCCAGGGGATAGTATTGAGAAAGCAAGCCCATAGCTGCCAGAATATACTTATCATCAATCAGAATCTTGGCGTTTTCCGGTCTCAACGACTCCGGTGTCTGAGGATCATAGAGCGCCTTCCCGGCAATCTCCCTGACATTTTTGGCATGGATCAGTGCTCCTCCTGTAGCCACCACATATTTCACGCTTCGCAAATCTTTTCCGCTTTGGAGGAAGGTCAGCCCTGTAGGAGTATAAACCTGCTCCAGAGTACCTGCATGACGGGAAACTGCTGTTTCTACCGCTCCACAGGCCAGAGCGAAATCCATCTTCTCCATTTCTTCGTTATCCGGTATATAGTCTGTATGGCTGCCCAAGAAATCCACCAATTCTGCAACTCTTTTCCTGTTAATACCTGAAAGTAAAGACAGTTTTCTGTCTCCTGCTGCTTCCAGGATTCCATGAACGCTGTACCGCATTCCAATATCGCCTTCTACGCTTCTCTTGGAATAGGGCTCTTTAAGTCCTTTCATGACTGTGCCTATATTGGCAGGATTTCCATCTGCGATAGAATATACGTCTGTAGTAGCGCCTCCCAGGTCAACAGCTACCAGCTCTCCGATTCCCAGATGGTCCTCCCACCCTTCGGACAGCAGTTCCATAGCTGCCAGCATGGCAGAAGGCGTAGGCATGATGATGCCGGATACCAGGTCTGCCGCTTCTGAAAGCCCTTTTCCCTGAACAATTCTTTTCAGAAAAATCTCCCGGATCTGCTTCTGGGCAGGAAGCACATTCAGCTCTCCCAGTCTCGGCATTACGTTTTCACACACGTATATACTCCGGTCTTTCAGAATCTCCTCACACTGGTCAGCTGCATTGCGGTTTCCCGCAATTACAATGGGGCAGTCGTAGCTCAGCCCGGAAAGAACCTGGGCGTTATACAGAATGGTTTCTGTATTTCCCCCGTCAGTTCCCCCTGTCAGAAGGATAATATCGGGATGATATTCCTCAATTTCCCTCATGTCCCCTTTGGTAAGCTGAAAAGAATAAGTCTTCCATACTTTGGCTCCGGCTCCCAGGGAGGCTTCTCTGGATGCCTGAGCAGTAAGCTCCGGAACCAGACCTATAGAAATCATCTTCAGCCCTCCTGCTGCACTGGAGCAGGCGTACCGCTCTGCAAATTCTAATGGTCCTGTGGTTTTCTCCAGGATTTTCAGAGCATTTTCCAGTCCTTCATTAATGTCTGTTTCTACTGTGGTATAAGCAGTGGCTGTACCCAGGACTCTGTATTCTTCCACATCCACAGCCGTTACCTTTGTATTGGTACTTCCAAAATCCACCAACAGGATTGGTTTCATTTTCTTCACCGCCTTGCTTATGCTTCTTCTTCTGGTTTCTGCATGCCAAAGTCTTCATATAAAGCGGCAATGGTAGTCTCTGGAGCAGTTCCGGGACCAAATACCCTGTCAAAGCCCATGGCTTTAAACCGCTTTTCCACCTCGTTAAAAGGCTGCTTTCCTACTACAATATTCCCTCCTACATAGAGAAGGATTCCTTTCAGGCCTGCCTCGTCGCATTTATCACGCAGTCCCCGGCAGTCCAGTTCTCCATGTCCGTACAGAGAAGAAACCAATATAGCATCTGCTGCTGTCTCAATAGCAGCGGAAATGTATTCTTCCTGGGATACCATAACCCCCAGATTGGTCACTTCAAAACCTGCGTCTTCGAAAGCATGCTGAAGTATAGTATTTCCAACTGCATGGACATCCGCACCGATAACGCCGATCACCAGTTTTTTCTTATCCACTGTAAAACCTCTCCCTTCACATTGTTCTTATCTGTTATATCTTTGGCACATTTCGGATCGTATCCAGCAGAGTGCCGTCACGGTAGAGAACCTTTGCTACAACTCGGTCCCCCATCTCAATCTGACGGGGAACTCCGGCAATTTCCTCTGCCATTTCTTTCAGCTCACGGATATCCTTTACAGGAAGTCCTGCTTTGAGCAGCTTCTCTTTCAATTCTTTCTGTCTGGGGTTTACTGCAATTCCTCTCTGAGTAACCACCACATCTACCGTTTCACCCGGAGTGGATTTACAGAGAACCTGATCTACGATCAAAGGCAGTCTGGCCCGGATCAGCGGCGCCACGATAATGGACAATTTAGAACCTGCCGCTGTATCGCTGTGTCCTCCAGAGCCTCCCATAATATAACCGTTGGAATCTGTATGTACATTTACATTAAAGTCCAGATCCACCTGGGTAGCGCCCAGGATTACCACGTCCAGGCTGTCCACCGCAGCGCTTTTTGCTGCCGGTGAAGCGTATCGCATAGCGGAAATCTCCCGATGTCTGGGATTCTCCCGGATAGATTCAATAGCTTTCAGATCAAAGCACTGGACATCCAGGATAGTATCAAAAAATCCTTTATTTGCCATGTCGACCATGTATCCGGTAATACCTCCCATACAGAAGCTTCCCTTGATATGGTCTTTTTCCATCATCTCTTCTACATATTTCGCCACTGCCAGTGAGGCGCCTCCAGCTCCTGTCTGGAAAGAAAATCCGTCCTTTAAATAGCCGGAATGTTTTACTACCTGAGCAGCCAGACCGGCAATCCGCAGCCCTACCGGGTCTCTGGTAATCTTCGTCGTTCCTGAAACGATTCTGGCAGGATCTCCAATCTGTTCTGTCTGGACTACATAATCCACATATCCCTCTTCAATAGAAGCATCTCTTAAAGGATAGGGAACCAGATGATCCGTAACTGCCACTACTTTTTTCGCATACATTGCATCGGAAAAAGCATATCCTAAAGAGCCGCAGGCCGAAGGTCCATACTTTCCGCTGAGATTTCCCATGTCATCGGCACAGGGCGCTGCCAGAAAAGCAATGTCGATTTTGGAAGAGCCATTTTCCATATCTCCGGCACGGCCTCCATGAGTCCGGAAAATCACCGGTTTTTCCATGATTCCCTGGGAAATAGCCTTTCCTACCTTGCCGCCCATATAGTTACACTCGATCTGAGTCACCACTCCATTTTTAATGTGCTCGATAATGGGTTCATGGATATCAAAGATAGAACTGGCATTTACGGTAAGATCCCGGATTCCCATAGCCGCCGCTTCTGCCAGGACCATGTTCAGCACATAGTCGCCGTTGCGCATATGATGGTGGAAGGATATGGTCATACCGTCTTTTAATCCGGCTTTTTCTATAGCCTCCCGGATGGTTCCGATTAATTTACTCATCTGCAGCCACCTCCGTATATCGCCTTTTCCATTTCCAGCACCTGCTGAGCTCTTTTTACAATAGGCGCGTCGATCATTTTTCCTCGAAGGGAAATTACGCCTTTGCCCTGACGCTTGCCATCTTCAATGGCGTCCATAACATCGTGGGCGTATTCGATCTCTGCCTCTGTAGGGGAGAATACTTCATTGACAATATCCACATGCCGGGGAGAAATTACTGCCTTTCCTGCAAATCCAAGACTCTTAGCAAATTCCGTATCCTTTCTCAGTCCCTCCATGTCTTCCACATCTGTAAAAGGTGTGTCATAAGCCTCTATACCCCAGGCTCTGGCCGCACAGACAAGACGTGTCCTGGCGTAAAAGATTTCCTGACCTTCCTTCGTTCTTTTACAGTGCATATCTGCCGTAAAATCTTCTCCTCCCAGAAATAGTCCGGCCACCCGCACATCTGACGAAGCAATCTCAAAGGCCTTTTCCACACCTAAAGCTGTTTCAATAAGAGGAAGGATTTTTACAGTGCCTTTTTCAATGCCGCTCCTTTCCTCTACCTGGCCCATATAAGCAGAAACTTCCCGGATCATCTCTCCTCCGCTGACTTTTGTAGGCATGATCATGTCCGGCTTCAGGGGGATCACTGCATCCAGGTCTTCTTTCCAGAATTCTGTATCTGTAGGGTTGATCCTTACAACTACCTCGCAGCCGGAAAAATTCTGATATTTTAAAGCGTTTCTCACCAGGATCCTGGCGGCGTCCTTTTCATCGGGGGATACTGCATCTTCCAGGTCGAAGATCACCGTATCCGCTCCCAAGGTATCACCGTTTATCAGCATATTCGGGGTATTCCCCGGCAAAAATAGCATTGTCCGCCTCATTCTTTTTCAACGCCCCCTCTTTTCAGCGCAGTTTCCATGCGGGCTCGTATCACACAGTCCAAAGCACCCTTATCTTTAATAAAAATCTTTCCTGTAGAAACATCAAATTCTTTTAAAGTATCCAGGACTGCTCCCCGGATAGCATCCATATACTGGTTTGCCACTACAGAATCAATTTCCAGCACCAGTTCTGTATCGTCCGGCTCGATCTGGATAAACAGGTCGCTGGACTCCAGAGTCCCTGCTACTGCATTTTTCAATATTTTCACAGGTCTCCTCCTTTCCTTACCCCGAAACTTATTCTACTGCACTTCTGGAAACCTGAGCCTGAGCCAGGATTTTCTTTTCCTGTTCTATAGCCTGTTTTTCCAGTTCTGCCACTTCTTTACCAATTCTGTCTACATATTCCTGATCCTTAATAGATTCCAGGTTGATCTTTACGTTAAACCCGGCTCCCAAAACCGCTGTTCTGGCCATCATAGTAGCTACAAGGGCATCTGTCACTGCTGTTTTGTTTCCTTTTACTACCATAGTCTCAGCGTAAGGCAGGATGCCGCAGGCTGCTTTTGCCACAGATAAAGGAACTTCTACTGCTGCTTTCAGGCCGTTCTGCATAGCTTCTGTTCTGGCTGCTTTCTCCTCTTCTGTTTCTTTTGGAAGAGTCAGCGCCTGCATATACTGATCAAAAGATTCGCTGTCTCTCTTAATGTCGTCTAAAAGCTGTGCGCAGACTGCTTTCATAGGCTCTACAGCCTCTTTCATCTCTTCTTCCACATCCGCATATTTTTTCTTTCCTATGGTCAGACCTGCCACCATTTCTGTCAACGCAGCCGCCAGAGAACCTGCGAGGGCGGAAATACTTCCGCCCCCTGGTACTGGTTCATTAGAGGCTGTCTGCATGGCAAATTCTTGAATTGTCATATTTTTCATGGCATATACCTCTTATTATCTTTTTTACAGTCTTGTCTCTAATACCTGTTTGGATTCAAAACCTTCCAGTCCTAAATAATATTCTGCACAATCTACCAGAGCCTGAAGCGGGATCAGTCCTACTACTTCGCTGCCCAGAACGTTTACTCCGTAACGTCTTGCTTCCATCCGTACAGTTTCAAATACTGTATAAACAGATGTCTTTGTGTAATCTGTAAGGTTCATGGATACCTGTGCGATATTTCTGTCTTCCAGCATTACGCCCATGGCTTTGCAGTAACGGAAACCGCCTTTGATATGACGGATCTTGTCTGCGATCCTCTGTGCGATTTCCAGGTTGGAAGTATCCAGATTGATATTGTAAGCGATCAGCGGCATTCTGGCTCCGATAGCAGTAACGCCTCCGGTTGGGTGAATGGTGTCGGGACCAAAATCTGGTTTCCACTGTGAATCTTTCATCTTCTCAGCCATTCCCTCAAACTGTCCCTGGCGAACTTTAGCCAGATTTTCTCTGTGAGGAGCTGTGGCAGATTTCTCATAAAGGAAGAAAGGCTGTCCGAATTTCTCAGAAGCTTCTTTGGCTACCGCTTTTGCCAGAGCATCTGCTTCTTCTACTGTAGTATTGCGGATAGGGATAAAAGGAACTACGTCTACACAGCCCATACGTGGATGCTGTCCCTGATGTTTTGTCATATCGATCAGCTCTACTGCTTTTCCGATAGCGGCAACCATAGCCTGTCCCAGTGGTTCCGGCTCACCGATCACGGTAACAACGCTTCTGTTGTGGTCTTCATCAGAGCTGTAATCCAGCAGTTTTACCCCTTCCACATTCCGGAAGCAATCCACGATCTTCTCGATTTTTTCCTTATCTCTTCCTTCACTGAAATTTGGTACGCATTCAATAATTTTCTCCATGGTCTTTTCTCCTTTATTTCTTACGCATTTTCCATGTTTACAATTACATTTATAACCATTCTTTGTGATATACGGTTTCTCCGTTCTTAATTACCGTTTCTACCAGATTAATCCCTGTATGGTAAGGCAGATAGTAGACAGAAGGATACTTGAGAAATACCATATCCGCCTGTTTTCCCGGCTCAATGCTGCCGATTCTGTCTGCACGGTCCACAGCTGCCGCACCGTTTATAGTAAGGGCTGTGATAACCTCCTCCACAGACATATTCATATAGATACATCCAAGGGCTATAAGCAGAGGGATGGAGTTGGTAAAGCAGCTTCCCGGATTCAGGTCTGAGGCAATTGCTACTGCACAGCCTTCATCGATCATCTTTCTTCCCGGGGCATATTCCTCTTTAAGGCAGAAAGCCGTAGCAGGAAGAAGTGTGCTGATCACACCCTGCTCCTTCATCTGCTGGATTCCTTCATCAGAAGCTTTCAGCAGATGGTCTGCTGATACTGCTCCTACTCTGGCTGCCAGCTGGGCGCCTCCAAGAGGATACATCTCATCGGCATGGATTTTCAGCTTAAATCCCATCTCTTTAGCCTTTGTGAGATAATACTCTGAATCTTCAATATTAAATACACCCTGCTCTGTGAAGATATCTGCAAATTCTGCCAGATTTTCTTCTCTGACCTTGGGCATTACATTGCAGAGCATCTCATCCAGGAATTCTCTTTCTCTTCCTTTCCACTGAGGAAGAACACTGTGAGGTCCCAGGAATGTCCTTACTATATCTACCGGATGTTCCTCATCCAGCTCTTTCATAGCCCGAAGCTGCTTCAATTCTGTATCACAGTCCATACCATAGCCGCTTTTTCCCTCTACAGTTGTGACTCCGAACTCCAGCATACGGTTCAGTCTTTCCCGTCCAGCCTCTTTAAGCTCTTCCTTGGAAGCCTCCCGGGTGGGATTTACCGTGGCATTGATGCCTCCTCCTCTTTCCATAATGGACATGTAGCTGTCCCCTTTTAATCTCCAGGAGAATTCATCTGCCCGGTATCCGCCAAAAATAAAATGGGTATGGGAATCTACGAAGCCTGGAAGCACCGTTTTTCCCGATGCATCCAGAACCTCATATTCCTCCATGTTCACTTTTTTATCCAGTTCTTCGGTGGTTCCCACTTCTATGATCTTATCATCATGAATGATCACAGCTCCATCCTTGATCAGGCCGATATCCGCCATTTCTTTTCCGAATTTCGGTGCCTTTCCTCTGCAGGTAACAAGTTCAGAGGCATGGCGTATATATCTTTTTTTCATATTTCGTCTCCTGTTATCAGTGATGTTTGTGATGGTGAACCTCTGGAACTACATCTTTGCATACTCTCTCGATCAGCTCTTCGCTGGCAAGATAAGGCATAGTGATATAGTCCTCTCCGTTTCTTATCTTATTGTATTCTGCTACAGTCTCGATAGAGTGCTCGCATCTGCCCCAGCTTCTTCTGGAAACACCGATCATGGTATCCCACGGAATTGCTGCCTTAAGGATCTCGTCAACTCTCTCGCTTCCATCCAGAACCATGCCAAATCCACCGTTAATAGATTTGCTGATACCTACGCCGCCTCCATTGTGGAGAGCTACCAGGCTCATGCCTCTGGCTGCATTTCCTGCATAGCAGTGTACTGCCATATCTGCAGTAATATTGGAACCATCATAAATATTTGATGTTTCTCTGTATGGAGAATCTGTTCCGCCTGTGTCATGGTGGTCACGACCCAGCATAACCGGTCCGATTTCTCCGTTTCTTACCATTTCGTTAAATTTCAGAGCAATGTCTCTTCTTCCCAAAGCATCCTGATATAAGATACGGCACTGAGTACCTACTACCAGTTTATTTTTCTCTGCGTCACGGATCCAGATATAGTTATCTCTATCCTGACTTCTTCTGTTCGGATCAATGATTTCCATTGCCGCATGGTCAGTCTTTCTCAGATCTTCCGGTTTTCCGCTTAAGCAGCACCAACGGAAAGGTCCATATCCATAATCAAACAGTTCTGGTCCTAAAATGTCTTCTACATAAGATGGGAAGATAAAGCCTTCGCTGGTATCTTCGCCGTTTTTAGCAATGTCTTTTGCACCTGCATCAAATACAGCTTTCATAAAGCTGTTGCCGTAGTCGAAGAAGTAAGCGCCTCTTTCTACCAGAGTCTTGATCAGGTGGTAATGTTTGATAAGTGTCTGATCTACCAGCTCGCAGAAACGATCTTTGTCATTAGCCAGCATCTCTGTTCTTTCTTCAAATGTCAGGCCCTGTGGGCAGTAGCCGCCGTCATATGGCACATGACAGGATGTCTGGTCAGACAGCAGTTCGATCTTAATATTATTGTCTACTGCATACTGCAGAAGATCTACAATATTTCCATGGTAAGCAATAGAAATGGTTTCTTTCTTATCCATGTATTCCTGAGCAACTCTGAAGGCTTCTGCGGCATCTTCGATTACCAGGCTTACCCATCCCTGGTCATGACGTGTCTTGATTCTGGAAGCATCTACCTCTGCAACGATACCAACACCTCTTGCAATTTCAATGGCTTTTGGCTGAGCGCCGCTCATGCCGCCAAGACCGCTGGTAACGAACAGATGTCCTGCCAGGTCTCCGTCCTGAGGTACGCCCAGGAATTTACGTCCTGCGTTCAGAATTGTATTAAATGTACCATGAACGATTCCCTGTGGTCCGATGTACATCCAGCCGCCGGCTGTCATCTGTCCATAGGAAGAACAGCCCATTGCCGTAGCTTTTGCCCAGTCTTCCGGATTATCAAACATACCGACCATAAGACCATTTGTGACAATAACTCTTGGGCTGGATTCATGAGATTTGAACAATCCCATAGGATGTCCGCTCATCATGACCAGCGTATGATGATGAGTCAGTTTTTCCAGATATTTTTTAATCAGCTGATACTGCATCCAGTTCTGGCATACCTGTCCGGTCTCTCCATAAGTTACCAGTTCATATGGGTACAGGGCCACTTCATGATCCAGGTTATTGTCGATCATTACCTGGAAGGCTTTTCCTTCAATGCACTCACCTTTGTACTCATCAATAGGTTTTCCGTAAATTCTCTCCTTCGGCATAAAACGATATCCGTAGATACGTCCTCTTGTCAAAAGCTCATCTAAAAATTCGGGAGCCAACTGTTCGTGAAGTTCTTCCGGCACATATCTCAAAGCATTTGCTACTGCAAGTTTAATCTCTCTCTTATTCAGTGTCAGTTCTCTCTTCGGTGCTCTTCTTACGCCCTCTTTAAAAGTAGGGTACTCCGGAAGCACCGGATCCAGCTTAATTACCATAGCTTTTCCGATTTCCGCATTGTTCATTTTTCATCGTCTCCTTTACTTTTTTTATGATTGTACCATCGGCGTAGTCTAAAAAACGTCTATTTCTTGGATATTTTTTAAGTAATTTACAATTTTTTTGGTAATTTTTACTCATTACTTCTTCTTTAGTCTACTATGATAAAGTGATTTTATACAAATTGACGTTTTTTTGTCTATATCACAGATAAAGAACATAAAAATACCGCCATGTTCCACAGCGGTATTTTTTTCGTTCTTTATCTTTAGATTTTCGGGGAAAGCTTTTCCCCCTGGAAGTTCAGTCCAAATCCATAATCATAACAATTTCCTGCTTCGTCCTTATAGACTTCCAGATCAAAAGCTACGTCCTCCTGATGTCTTTCCACTGTCTCCATATCTTTTGGAAGCTGTACAGGAAGCCTTCCTTTTGGAGAAGATACTCCCAAGATCATATCCAGCACAGCTTTGGTGCTGACGCCGAATTCAGCCAGGATCGCGTCTGCATAAGGTTCAAATTCTCTGCATACCACAGGATTATGCATGGTCACGCAGACGATCACCGGTTTTTCACCCATAACTTTCTTCGTATTTATCACCAGGTCCAGGTCTTCTTCATTGGCCGTATGTCCTGTCTTTCCCAAGTAAGAACGATTTCTGTCATTTTCCCACCAGGTACTTCCTGCAATACTTGTTTCCCTGGCAGTTTCCGCCTTATAAGGACGATACTGGAGACTGATAGGAACATAGGCGCCCTTTTCATATCCACCGTCAGTCAGAGGGCTTTCTATAAATACTACTGCCGCATCTGCTTCCCTGGGGCTGTCTGCCCAGATAAAATATTCTTCCAGAAGTTTCCTGGATACCGGCTGAATCTCCTGTTCAGGGAGAATTCCTCTGAAGAATCCTTTTCTCTCCCGGATATGCCGCTTGGGCACATAGACCTTCAGCTTTTTCTTTAAAGGCAGCACCTGCGCTTTATTTTTCAGAAGGACAATAGAATCCAGCTGAGCCTGGAAGCCGGCTTTTACATACTCCTGAGCCCCAACGATCTTCTGGCTCTCTTCCTCCTCCAGATAGGGATTTTCAAAAAGTCCTGTACGGAAAATGTTTATCAGGATCCGCACTGCCGACTCTTCCATCCGTCTGCGCATAGCCTCCTCCCCATACATTTGGCAGCCCATAGCATAGGCTTCCATCACCGGCCCTTTATCCTGATTGCCGCCGAACTGGTCTACTCCGTTCATGATGATACGCAAGTGTCTCTGAGCCACAGTCAGATTTTCTGTTCCATAGCATCGGCTTCCAAAATCATCCAGATCCGCGCCTGGGTCTGCAGTAATATCCCAGTCTGTGCAGACTACTCCGTCATATCCATACTTTCCTCTTAAGAGGTCTTTGATCATATATTCACTGTAGGAATTTCCCACGTTCTCATGATTTTTCTTATCCTGCTCCCAGGATACAGTATAATAAGGCATTACAGAGGCTGCTTTCTTTGTAGGTCCCTCCAGGCAGAAAGCTCCTTCTGTGAAAGGCTTCAGATGTTCCTCAAATTTTCCTCCCGGATAGACCGCAAACTGTCCGAATGCATAATGGGCGTCTCTGCCGCCTTCTCCGGTCCCTCCTCCCGGCCAGTGTTTTACCATAGCGTTGACACTGTGTTTTCCCCAGCCGTCTTCTGCATCTTCTGTAGTCTGAAGGCCGTCGCAGTATGCTCTTGTCATCTTTACTGTCCTCTCCCAATCCAGCCCCAGGGTATCCTGGAGCCGCATCCACCTGGGATCTGTGGCCAGATCGATCTGAGGTCCCAAGGCTGTGGTGATCCCCAGGGCCCGGTATTCTCTGGAAACGATTTCAGCAAATTCCTTCACTCTTTCCGGATCAAAAAGGGCTGCCATCCCGATTCCTTCAGGCCATTTGGAAACTTCTCCTGCCCCGCTTTTATACTCTGCCTCACTGTCTGCTGCGCCATGACGGGGGTCTGACGAAAAATTCACCGGGATTCCAAAAGGCAGGGCCTCTGTATAGGCCTGAACAGAGTTCTGCCAGCGTACAGCTGTCCTGGTATCCTGATAGGTGCTGACCAGTACATGACGGATATGGTCCTGGGACAGAAACTCCTTCTGCTGGTCACTCATCTCCCAGGGCTCACAGCCGCTGTCTGGAAAATCTTTTCCCTTATATTTTCCAGGGAAAGGACTGTCCGGCATTCCTGGAACCATCTGATGAGGAGAATAAAGCATCAGGCCGGCAATCATCTCTACCGGAAGTCTAGCAGCCAGGTCTTTTGCCCGTTCTTCATATCCCAGTCTCCAGTCTTCATATGGAAGAAGCTCCCCTGTTCCAGCCAGATCTTTAAAGACGCATCCGTCCTGGATGATCACTCTGTCTTTAGAGGTTCCGATTTCAGGTCCGTTTTCATTTTGGTACAACACATACCCCTTTTTCACCTTTTTGCTGAACATAAAAACCTCCTTGATAACATATGTTTCGTTTATAACTACCATGTTACCAAGGAGGTTCTGATACGTCAACAGCAGCAGTAGACTTTTGTCTCGTATCCTTTCAGCACTGCCTGCCCCTGAACCTTATCTCCTGTATCCAGGTCTGTCACCGGCACCTTCAGCACAGCCTTCTGTTCTTCTGGAGAGTAATTTAAAATGATGATATATTGCTTTCCATCCTTTTCTCTTACACAGAGTTCGCACATTTCCGGCAGTTCCACCAACTCTTTAAAAGCTGAGAGAACTCCCCCATAGGCCAGAAAACCTTTTATATTTTCTCTTGTAAAGGTTCCTCCAAAATGCAGGACTTTTCCTTTTCCTGTATGATTCTCGATCAGCGCAGGACGGCCCTGATAATAATTAGAAGAATAGGAAGCCAGTACTTTGGCTCCAGGGCCTGCTGCAAGAATATCGTTAAAGATTCCTGTCTCTACCTGTTTACCCTCCCATTCCATAGAAACCTGGTCATCTGCCGGACCTAGAAAGGTAAATTCTTCTACTGTAGTTCCTGTGATATCTTTCAGAAGTCCCGGCATCACATCCATGACGCACTTCCCTGTCTCGTCCTTTAATCCGGTGCGGGCTCCCAGGATCAGGCAGCCGCCTTCTTCTGCATAGCGTCTGAGAAGCTCTGCCTTTTTCTCTGACAGGATCATAGGATGCGGATAAATAAGTACCGGATATTTCAGCAGTTCTTCCACTTCTGTGGAATCCAGAAGGTACACATAATCCATAGGCGTATGGCTTAACTGAGCCCCTATAAAAATTTCTTCCTCACTGGTCCAGGCCAGCCTCTGGTGCCATTTATCCACCTGGGCGTCCCATACATTACTGTAATCCCGTATCACTCCAAAGGCAGCCTTGTACTGGGCCCCGGTGATCTCTTTCATTTTTTCTACTCTCTGATGGATTTTCTTCACTTCCGCCAGTTTCCGGTTGTCCCTGTTATCATAGTCCAGGATACCATGCCAGTAGATCTCTGTTCCCATAGTACAGGTCCGCCATCTAAAGAAGCTTACATAGTCTGCGCCGTGGCCGATACTCTGCATAGCCCAAAGCATCATCTGTCCCGGTTTGGGAGCCGGAGCTTCCATGCGGGTATTCCATCCGTTGGCACCTGACTGCTGCTCCATAATACCAAAGTGCGGGCAGATAGAACGGACTTCTGTCAGCTTGTCACTCCAGCGTCTGTCATTCAGATTTTTGGAATGCTTTGGATCTTCGCAGAGACAGTAGGCGAAGTTTGGATAGGAATCATAAGTATAAACATCCAGGGCTTCGTCTGTCATAGCATGGTTGTCCAGATTCTGGAACATACCATTGGTCGTAATAAAGTCTCCCGGCTTGATATATTTTCTTAAAATATCACTTTGCATCTTGCAGAAACTAATAGCGCTGTCTGATACAAACCGGATATAATCCAGGGTCTCATGGGGATTCGTGGAATTATGTATGGTAGTTCTGGGAACATACACCTGTTCCCACTGGGTATACTCCTGATTCCAGAACACTGCGCCCCAGGCCTTGTTCAGTTCTTCCAGAGTTCCGTATTTCTTCTTCAGAAATTCCCGGAATGCCAGAGTGTCGCTCTCAGAATAAAACTCCGCTGCCTCACAGTTGATCTCATTGTCGATCTGCCAGCCCACTACATTTTTATGTGGAGCATAGTGTTCTCCGAATTTTTCTACGATTCTGGCACTGAGCTCCCGGTACACTTTGGAATTATAATTGTAATGCCGGCGCATACCGTGACGGTATTTTACCCCATCCATGCGGCAGTTTAAAACTTCCGGATACTTATCTGTCAGCCAGGCAGGCGGTGTGGCCGTAGGCGTTCCGAAAATCACCTTCATCTCTGTCTGAGCTACCACCTCCAGGAAATCGTCAAAAAATGCAAAGGTAAACTCCCCTTCTCTGGGTTCCACTTTGCTCCATGCAAACTCTCCAATACGAATTGTGTGGATACCATTTGCCAGCATCCTGTCCAGATCTTCCTTCCACAGGTTTCTGTCCCAGTGCTCCGGATAATAGCAGGTCCCCAGGGACAGTTCTTTCCATTGATAGTTTTGTGCTTTTCTCATAATACCTCCGTTTTTGCTTCCTTTTTCCATTCTTGCAGAGGAATGGAAAACTGAATTCTTGTTCCTTTGTTCTTTTCACTTTTTATATTCAGACGGCTTTCTTCTCCATAGCAGAGGAGCAGCCTTCTGTATACATTTTTTATTCCGATAGATTTCCCTGTGTCACTCTCTTCACACTTCTGATACAGAGTCTCTATCTCTTTCTCTGACATTCCTTCTCCATCATCTTCGATACAAAAATAAAGTCTGTCTTTTTCTCTTTTTATCCGGATCAGCAGACTGCCCTTTCCGATCTTCGGTTCCAGTCCATGGATTATTGCATTTTCAATCAACGGCTGAAGGATAAAATTGGGAACCTGATATTTATCAGCCTCTTTTTCCACCTGATAAATAACCGTTATTTTATCGCCGAATCTCTGCTCCTGAATAAAGAGATAATCTCTTACCGTAGACATTTCCTCCTTAAGAGGAATAAAGCTTTCTTTTTTTATAGTCGCACGTAGAAGCTCCGCTAAGGCAATGATCATTTCGGACACATCCAGGTTTCCTTCTCCTAATGCTTTCCAGCTTATCGTATCCAGTGCGTTATATAAAAAATGGGGATTAATCTGCATCTGAAGAAATTCCAGTTCTGCCTGTTTCTGAGCCAGTTCCATTTTATATACTTTCTCAATCAGGGTCTCAATATTTTCTGCCATTTTATTATATTCTGTACCGATCATTCCAATCTCATCCTGGGTGACTACCCGAACTCTCGGATACCGGTTCTCCTTGCCGAGGGTCTTCATACTCTCCAGCAACTCTCTCGTAGGTTTTGCGATCTTAATGTTGCGATCCAAACGAAAAGAATACTGATACCCAGCATGGCAAGAACCACCATAGCCACAGCAACGATCTGTCTGTTCAGATTTCCATAGAATTCTTTTACAGAAACTGCCTGTACCAGAGTCCACTGGTTAGGCATTTGATTTCCCACATAATAGAAAGCCTGCGTACTGTCCAGCATATCATATACAGCTACGTCTTTTTCTCTCAGGGTCTGGATCTCCATAGGGAATTTCGTTCCCTGATAGGGACTGTTGTTCGTAGACATGATTCTTCCTTCTTCATTTACTATATAGGAAGCTGCAGAATATTCTGTTGAGTTATCTTCCAAAATAGATGAAAAATAAGAATTCTCATATACAATGTTAATGTAGCCGATAGGCCGCATCGTGTCAAAGTCCAGTATAGCTTTTGCCACACAGATCCTGTCCGTATCACCTGCCAGCCCCCAAAGGCTGGTTCCGTTAGCTTCATAAATCTCTTCTTCTGTAAATCCAAAAAGTGTTCCTATTGTTTCTTCCTTTTTGACAGAGAATTCAATTCCTTCTAAGGAAATCACGCTGACAGAAACTACATACGAAGCATAAAGACCGTCGGTGGTCAGTTCTCTTTCAATTTTCTGTCTGCACTGTCTCAGTCCATAAGCATCTAACTTTTCTTCATTTACAATCTTTAGCTGATCCTGTACAGTCTGACTTGTAAGAATCTGCAGATTAATATCTTCTATCTTCTGAATGTTATTTTCCAGATTATTGGTTGTCTGGCGAGTAATATCCTGTAAATATACCTGAGAAAGAGACGAATAGCCGTTCCTGAAAGCGAAAATAAAAGTACCTGCAATCCCCAATCCCGTAAAGCTGATAAGGACTGCAAATATCAACATCATTTGTTTTCTGATACTTGTGGGGCCTTTTTTCCCTATTGTTTCTCTGCAGTCACTGTCTGTCTTCAGCCATTTCCAAAATTCTTTTAATCGTATAATGCTGTTTCTCCTTTCCCTGCCTGCGGAATTCTCCCGGACTGCATCCGAAGGTTTTCTTAAATACCTGACTAAAATATTTCTGGTCGCTGAATCCTGTCAGATCACAGATAAAATGAATCTTGGCATTATCCTGATCCAAAAACTTTACCGCCGCAGTCAGCCTTATACTGTTCAGTATAGTACTAAAAGAATATCCTGTCTCCTTTTTTATCATTCTGGAAAGATATCCTGCTGAAAAATGGTACTTTTCGGCCAGGGAATTCAGAGAAATTTCTTTTGCATAGTTAGTCGCCATGTCCTGAAGGATTTCCATAGCCTGTCGATTTGCCCCCTGAAACAGCCAGGAAACCTGTTCCCCAAAGTCCATAGACCCTGATGCTGTCTCATACTTTCTTACTACCTCTGCCCGGTATCGTTTTCTCTCCAGAGCCTGGATAACTCTCTCTACAGTCTCAATAATATCTTTTCTCCGAATAGGTTTCAGCAGATAATCTGAAACCTCATTTCTGATAGCTCTTCTGGCATATTCAAAATCAGAATAGCCGGTGAGAAAAATAACTGCAGTATCCATGGAACATTCCTTAATGTATTCCGCCAGTTCCAGCCCGGAAAGTCCAGGCATTTTAATATCACTGATAACAACGTCAATTTTTTCTTCTTTAAGTATCTCCTTTGCTGTCAGCCCGTTTTCAGCCTGATATACCTCTTCAATCCCAATATCCTTCCAGGGAAGAGATAACAGACCATTACGGATAGTCTGCTCATCATCAGCAATCAATAATTTCATTTTTCTCACCTGCCTGTCTTTAACCTTTTACTGCTCCTGCAACCATACCTTCCATAATATGTCTGTGCAGCCAGATATACACAACAATACTTGGAATGATCGTTATGATTACTGCGGCGATTTCCACCACATAATTTGTGGCATACTGTCCCTGGAATTCCGTAAGACCTACCGGCAGAGTCATCTTTGAAGAATCTGTCAGGAAAATCTGGGGAAGAAGCAGGTCATTCCAGATGTTGATAAAGGTTACTACTGCCACTGTAACAATAGAGGATTTTGATATAGGCATAATAATTTTAAAAAATATCTGATAAATGTTGCATCCGTCCATAACCGCGGCCTCTTCCATTTCCCGGGGAAGAGATCCCATAAATCCTGTCATTATAAATATTGCCATTGGAAAAGCAATTCCGATATGAGGAATAATAACCGCCAAGTGGGTGTTTAAAAGTCCCATCTTATTGAACATCGAAAACAGCGGTACTACCATGGCATATACAGGGATCATCATTCCCAGCAAGAATACATTCAGGGTAAGTTTTGCCAGCTTCCACTGCATACGGGTAATTGCATAAGAAACCATACTGCTTAATATAACTGCAACCACCACAGCCGATACGGCAATGATAACAGAGTTTCCAAAATATTGCAAAATATGACCTTCCTGAATAGCCTGAATGTAATTTACAAAACTAAAATTTTCCGGCAATCCCCACGGATTGGCATACAGCTCGGAATTAGTCTTAAAAGAACTCAGCAGCAGCCAGAACAGAGGATACAGGCAGAGAATAGTGAAAAATATCAGGCAGATATATTTCAATACTAAAAAAACCTTTTCTTTCGGTGATCGTTTCATTCAAGATTTCCTCCTTAATACTCAATAGGTTCTGAACGGAACACAAAATTAGATAACAGCACAGAGCACATACACAGGATAAGTAAGATAACACCGATACCTGCTGCATATCCATACTTCAATGTACGGAATCCCTGATAAAACATATAGGTGGACATAAGCTCTGTGGCATGATTCGGGCCGCCTCCGGTCATAACAGATACCAGATCGTAATACTTCAGAGAGCCTGTAATGATCAATACTGCATCTACTTTTAAAATAGGTTTGATCAGCGGAAATGTAATTGCTTTAAACTGCACCCATTTACTTGCCCCATCAATCTCCGCCGCTTCATAATAAGATTCAGGAATATTCTTCATTGCTGCAATCTGGATGATCATGTGATAACCAACAAACTGCCACATAACTACTATGATAATACAGAACAGAGCTGTATTTTTATCTGCCAGCCATACATGCTGAAGACTTCCCAATCCGATAATTTCAAGAAATTTATTTACAAGGCCGAATTCTGAATTATACACAAAGGTCCATGTAAGACCTACTGCTACACCGCAAATAACACTCGGAAGGAAAAAAACCGTCTGAAAAAAGTGGCTTCCTTTAATCTTCTGGAACAAAATATTTCCAAAAAACAACGCCAAAGGCAAATGAGCGATCAGAGAGCCGATTACCATGAGAATATTGTTTCCCAGAGCTTTAGTAAAAGTAGTATCTTTAAAAAGATTCACATAGTTCTGTATTCCCACAAATTTGCTGGGGCTCATTAAATCTGTCTGAAGAAAGCTGACATAAACGTTATATCCAATGGGGATCAGCACAAAGACAGCATATATAAGAAAAGCGGGCAGAACAAAAACCGCTATGCTTTTTTTATTTCCTAATACTTTATTCATGAAGTTCCTCCGTTTTAAATTATCCAAAGACGGAGCTGAACCAGCAAGTGTCCAGCTCCGCATCTTAAAGCTTTATCGGTCTGCGTTATCTTCCGCAAATTGCTGGAGCGAATCAAATGCTGTCTGGGCATCTTCTCCGCCAAGCACTGCAACACAGGTATTATTAAATTCTACGCCTTCGCCGGCACCAAACTGTCTGTCCCACCATGGGGTAAGTCCAACCTGAGAATTGGAAATATTCAGCACGTCTGCCATAAGCGGAGAGAGCTTTGACTCATCAATCTCATAATTTCCTGCCGGAATCCTTCCGTAATCGTACAGAAGTGTTTCTTCACTTTCCTGAGAAGTCCAATATTTCAGGAAAGCAACTGCTGCATCTTTATTCTTGCAGGTTTCTGCAACAGAAAAGCTGGTATCTACAGAACCAACAGAAATATTATTATACTGAGGATCGTATGCCGGAAGTACAAATGCACCTACGTTTTCTCCAATTTCACTCTTTGCACATTTGTCGGCATCCCAAGCGCCCTGGAAATACATAGCTGCCTGTCCGCTGGTAAACAGATCTGTAGACTCTTCTGGTCCCATTCCGATGTAACCGTCCTGGAAATATCCATTATCAGCCATTTTCTTTACTTCTTCTGCCGCTTTAACATGAGTTTCATTATTCCATGGCTGTGTACCATCGCATACATCATTAAAGAGCTGGTCTCCTGCCATTCCTCCTGCTATCTGCTGTACGAACTGAGCAGGAATCCATGCATCTGTTCCGCACATAGTCATTGGGGTTACTCCGTTATCTTTTAATGTCTGACATACATCAAGGAACTCTTCATAGGTAGTAGGTACTTCTACTCCATTTTCCTCAAAAATCTGCTTATTGTAGAACATTACACAAAGAGATTTCTGAGTAGGTACACCATAATTCTTTCCATCATAAGACAGCAAATCCAGTGTTCCGTCTGCAAAAGAATTTTTCCACTCCTGGTCTTCTTCCAAATAAGAAGTAATGTCTGCTACTTTACCTCCTTCCACAAAGGGTTCCAGATAAGACAGCTCCCAGGTAAAGAAAATATCCGGTACGGCATTAGAAGCCATAAGAGTGGTCAGCTTTGTTTTATACTGCTCATTTTCATAAAATTCAATTTCTACTGTTACTCCGTACTCATTATCTTCCGAGAATTTTTCTGCAATAGCGTTATACGCATCAATGTATGTATCTGCCTCCGTACCTACACACATAACTGTCAGGGTATCGTCCCCGCCTGAGCTTCCTGAACCGGAATCTCCTGAAGAAGATCCTCCTCCGCATCCACTTAGCAACAGGCTTCCTGCGGTCAACGCCGAGAGCAATACTGCTACAAATTTTTTCTTCATTTTCGTTCCTCCTCTTTAATTTTTTTGATAGTATAACTTTATCACTTATCACATTGACGAAATAGGTGTGTTTTTTACCTAAAAAGTTGAATATTTTAACCATCTTTCTTTTGTCTGACATTTTTATTATCGCTATTTGCACAATAACCGCAAAAGGACTGCTGTGATAAGCCGTAATCTTGCTTATCACAGCACTCCTTTTATATAGTGCCCTCTATCTTTTATTCTTTATCTACCGACCCTCGGCAAATTCCCATTTTGGCAGATATGGGGCCTGGGTTTTTGATAATTATACTTTTTCTCCATTCTTTCTGAACAAAGGTCTCTTTCTCTGTCAAGGTAAAGTCCCGACTTAGTATTTCTCCTTCTCTCACATAGACCGCCAGAAAATTTTCATCTTCGTCAGGAATAATTTCAAATTTCTGCCCTGCCTCCAGGCAAAGAGCCTCCATTCTTCCCTTGGCCCCGTTTTTCAGCATCAGATTAAAGTCCACCACTCTTCCATAACTGACTGTAGGCCCCCCGCCGTCGAAGCGGTCCACTTCATAGGGTTCCAGGGAAACTTTCTTTTCTTCTCCATGGACCATATCCAGATGTCCCTGAAAGATCATCAGATAACGCTCCACTCCCGGCAGACTGGTAAACTCTGACCGGTCTGCCTCCACTGTAGCACTGCTGATCCGCAGCTGAAAATTCCCAGATTTATAATCTCCATCTTCAGGGTACAGGTAAAGCTCTGTAGTATCTCCTCCTGACCATCTGGAAACCTTATAGTCTTTCTCTGTTCTCACAATCATTTTCTCACACATCTGTAAAAACCTCCCATTTAGTAAGTTTGGTATCCTGTTTAGCTCATTGCTCTCAGGAATAAAATTTCAGCACCTTATTCAGATAAGGTCTCAGTATATTATTTCCACATCTGTAGGTCTCGTGTTTCGCTCCCGGCACTCTTATGAGCTTCCCCTGGGGCAGCCGGCGGATAAATCTCTCCTGAGGTCTGGGGTAGACCAGAGTATCCCGCTGAGCCTGAAAAAGGGCCACAGGTATGTCTATCTTTTTCCAGGAGCGGACTAAAATTTCGCGGCTCATGCGGTAGGCTTCCAGTCCCCACTGATAGCTGGCGCCATTATTCTGAAATTCCGGCACCCTTCTCCTCTTCTCATAGTAATGATCAAATCTTGCTCTGGATAGACAGGAACTTTTTTCAAAAGTTTCTTCATCCCGAAACCCATGCTGTCCCAGGGCATATTCTTCGCCCTTTCCCATGGAACACATAAGAAAAGATGCCATATAGGCCAGAACAGGCGGAATATTTCCTGTACGGTGCAGAATCATAGGAGCGTTTAGAATTCCCTTCTGAAATCTCCCCGGATTTTCTGCCAGAGTCACCGCAGCAATTGCTCCTCCCATAGAATGTCCGAAAATAAACATGGGCAGTCCGGGATTTTCCTCTGCTGCCCTGTCAGCAATAAAACTCAGATCTTTCACATATCTCCAGAAATTATCTATATGAACCTTGCTGGGGTCCTTGGTCAGCCTGTAAGACCGTCCATGGCCGCAGTGTTCCGGAATATACACGGTAAAACCTGTCTGATAAAAATACCAGGCCAGCTCTTTATATTTTTCTGCACTCTCGCAGAATCCATGAGAAATCAGGATAATTCCTTTAGCCTCTTTTTTATGGAGAGAAAGGCAGAAAATCTTCTTTCCCATTTCTCTGGTATAGTAACTTTCTCTTCCCCAGGCGTCAAAGCAGGACTCCACGTAATCCTGCATTTCTTCTGAAAAATTTTTCTCATCTAAAAGTCTCAACGCATTCTCCCCTTTCTGTGTCAAAGGTTTCAAAAGGACATTGTATATTTTTGAGGAAATGCAAAAAATAGGTCAACGCCAGCATGTCTGCACTTCCACCAGGACTGATATTCTTTTTAACAAAACATGTATCCAGGACTGGAATGATTTCCAGCTGTTCCTCAGGTCCGGATGTCTTTAAAAACTGTTCCAGCTCTTTCTGTATTTTCAAAACCGTGTGGTAATCAGACCTTATGATCATATTTGTATCCTCCACAGATGAGATATACTGGAGCAGGGTAAGGAGACCGGCATCATTCAGACTGTAACCTTTCTTCAGGAGTTTCTCAAAGTAAAAAATCCCTCTTTCCAGGACATGAGGAAAACCTCTCCAGGCTTCTCCCCGTATTCCTTCTACCTGGTATTCTGCATAAAGTTTTTCCCCATGGGTCCTGGGATCTCTCTTTTCCAGTCCTTTATAATCTGCCATCAGATTGCTCGTCAGGCTCCGGCATACTTCGCCAAAAATCTTTAGAAAATCATTGCCGCGAAAATCTGCCATCAGACTTCCTGCTCCATATCCGGCGCAGCAGCAGAATATCCCGCCGGAGAATACCATCCCTTTATGGGTATTAACTCCTCCCGTTGCCTCCCTCATGTTTTTTTCCCCTTCTATCCCCAATACCCTTAATTTTTCAAAAAGTCCTGGAAGTTCCTCCTTTTCCCCGGAAAAATTCAGGCCTTCCCTGGCGCATTGGATAAAATAAGGGGTCAGGGCATATGCGCTGTCTGCAAAAGTTATAAGGCTCATATCCTGATGAGCTCCGTTGTGGGCCCGGTCTACAAGCCCCGGCTTTAATGTGGCGTTTACTTCATAAAGAAGGCTTTTCTGCATCAGAAGTCCAATATGGGAGGCCATTCTTTCTATATAAAAGTTTTCCATCATCTGGATTTCCCGGTGAAAAACTTCTTTGGCAGAATGTCTTCTGGACCGGCTGCAGTAAAAAGCCGGCTCACCGCAGAGAAGACACTTTCTTTCTGAGAATCCCAGTTCCTGCCTGGAAACTTTTCTTCCAGTGCTGTCCAGCACATCAAAGTCAAAGAGCCTTCCCAAAGGGTGCTTGTCTTCCGCTGTGGTAAGGCTTCTTTTTATTTTTTCAGGGGACAGTGTCAGCGAATAAAAGCTCTCACAACCTGTATTTTCTCTGTTTTCCAGGCTATAGATAATCTCTCCCTCTTCTTCTTTTACCGCCTGCTGTATCAGCTTATTTCCCACATCAAAAAGCCAGACTCCAAAAGGAAATGTTTTCACCGGCCCTGGAATGTTCAGCGTAAAGCTCACCAGAGAAGCCGGTTTCTCTTTCATAAGTTCTCTCTGAATTTCTCCCCGTCTTTCCCTTGCGTCTAAAATTTCCCCCAGGGAAGCTTCTTTTCCCTCTGTCCATAACTCAAGTCTCATCTCTACTCTCCCTGTTCAGCAGTTTTTCTCTCAGCCCCCGTCCTTCTTCGGAAGTCAGATAAGCATAAGTTGTTTCAGGCACCATTTCTTTCAGAGTCTCCCAGTCTCCCTCCAGAAACTTTTTCCGCACATATGTGGCGCTGATTACCTGTTCCCGGTTTCTGCACCGGGGAATCTCTATTACCTCTATCCCATAATCCGGAAGGATTTTTTTCATTTCCTGATTATACACTCTTGTGATTTCTGAAAAAGGCTCCTCTCCCACATAGCGGCAGTCTATGTGAAAAGCCTCCTTAAAATAAGTCCCGAAAATTTTCAGATCCAGCAGCACTGCCTCACCTGAAGCTTTTGCCTTGTCTTTCAGAAAATAATCCGGGAAGGTGGCATGGGAAATCAGATAATCTGAACTGCCATGGACATAGACATTTTTCAAATCCTCACAGCCTTTTTTTACCAGGTCCAGTCTTACCTTTGCCGGAAACTCTGAGGCGTCCTCTGACAGTACGAAAACATGGAGAATCTCACAGCTTGCCGCTGCATATTCCACCAGATACCTGTGGCCCTTGGTAAAAGGATTGGCATTCATCACAATAGCTCCTGTCTTTAAGGAAAAATGTTCTTCATAAGGAGCCGCTTCTTTTTTCAGATAATCTCTGATCCCGTTTTTTTTATTTTCCATAAGCAGCATATCCCGGGTATCCATGATCGGCCAGAATCCAAAATCCTGAAAATAGCTTTGATTACCAGGTTTTGTAAATACAAACAGATGGGTGATCCCCTCTTCCCAGGCATTTTTCATAAGGAAAGACACTAGTTTCACCATCAGTCCTTCCCCCTGAAACCCAGGGTCTACAGCAATGCATTTCAGTACATTCCCCTGCCGGGAGCCACAGGCTGCAATCTCTCCTTCCCTGGTACGCAGCATCACAGAATACTGAACCTTTTTCTCAAAGTCCAGTCCCTGCTGTGCCAGAAAATCTTTCATTTTCTCCAGTTTTCTTCCCTGGAAAGGGCGTCCTTCCTCCTGATAAAACTCAAATTCCTCCATGTCATTCCCCTTTCTTCTGAGCTACTCTGATTCTACCATATCCTATTCAAAACAGCCAGGCCCTTATTGTCTTTCCGTCCTTTTGAAAAATTCTTGTAGACAAGAATATCTTATTACGATATTATAGGAGAGCGATTCTATAAAGCAAAAGAAGGGAGACTGATAATCATGCTGACTGATTTTATCAACGGACTAAGCGACCTGCTCTACAGTTATATCCTGATCATCCTCCTTTTAGGAACAGGAATCTTTTTTACTTTCAGAACACGTTTCGTGCAGTTCCGTCTTTTCATCGAATCAATCCGTGTTGTGGCTCAGCCTGGCTCTGATGAGAATGGGCTTTCCTCCTTCCAGGCGCTGATGGTATCCACTGCCTCCCGGGTAGGAACCGGAAACATTGCCGGTATCTCAACCGCCATCTGTCTTGGCGGACCAGGGGCTGTTTTCTGGATGTGGCTTACCGCTATCCTTGGAAGCGCATCTGCTTTCATCGAAAGTACTCTGGCACAGATTTATAAAAAACGTGCTGAAGACGGAAGTTCTTACGGCGGCCCTGCTTACTATATTCAGGCCGCTCTCAAAAAACACTGGATCGGGGCCATATTCGCTGCATTCCTGATCCTGACATATATGGGCGGCTTCAATCTGGTAGCCTCCTTTAATATCGCAGATTCTTTCCGTGCTTACAGTTTTTTTGACGAAGCAGCTACTCCTCTGATCGTCGGTTTCATCCTGGCTCTGATCTTCGCTCTATGCATCTTCAGAGGCAGCAAACAGATTTCTAAGATTACAGAAGTACTGGTACCTTTTATGGGAATCTTCTATCTTGCAGTGGCTCTTTTTGTAACTGTGACCCACTATACCCTGATTCCCAAGATGTTCTCTGACATTTTTTCCAACGCCTTTGATTTACAGGCCATTTTTGGAGGATTTACAGGCTCCTGTGTTATGAATGGTATCAAAAGAGGGCTTTTCTCTAACGAGGCCGGCGTAGGCTCTGCTCCTAATGCTGCTGCCAGCGCTTCTGTGTCCCATCCGGTGAAGCAGGGTCTTGTGCAAATGCTTTCTGTGTTTATTGATACGATCCTGATCTGTACTGCTACTGCCTGTCTGCTGCTGTGTTCCGGCGTAGCCCCAAGTGAAGAACTGAAGGGTATGCCCTGGGTCCAGGCGGCTGCTTCAGAATCTCTGGGCAGTTTTGGAACCGTTTTTATCACCGTAGCCCTGTGCCTCTTTGCCTTTACCACACTGATCGGTAATTTCTATTATGCAGAAATGGGACTGAAATACCTATGCGGAAAAACTCCCGGAAAGGCTCTTCTTAATCTTTTCCGTGTCATTGCTTCCCTGATCGTACTGGCAGGAGCTGTCATGGAATTCGGCCTGGTATGGAGTACAGCAGATGTTCTCATGGGCTTTATGGCTCTCATCAATCTGCCCGTTATCCTTATACTGGGCGGCACTGCTGTCCGCTGTATGCAGGATTATGTAAAACAGAAAAAAGAAGGAAAAGATCCGGTATTTAAAGCCTCAGACATTGAACTGAAAGATAAAACCGATTTCTGGAATTAAAAAATGAGGAACTGTGCCAAGTTACTGGCTGCCACAGTTCCTCATTCCATATTCTTTTAATTTTCTTCTTATCCTCTTCCAAAAAGCTTTTCTCTTACCTGTCCCCAAAGATGTATCAGGAAATAATCATAAGCCCGGTCATACACAAACAGGGCCGCCTGCCCTCCAAGAACAAATACCAGAAGCATGGTTTTCGGTATTTCTCCGGCAAAAAGGAGTTTTGGAAACAAAAAAAGGGCCGGAAGGTACATGATATTAAAAAGGAGCAGCTTTCCCAGAATAAGAAGTATTTTTCTGCTTTTCCACCCCGGATGTTTTCCAAGAAAGTCCCAGAGAAATTCTACTCCCAGGACATAAATGCCCATCATTGCATAAGTAATACAGTAAAGTTTCTGAGGCGCCAGGAGTACTCCCAGGACAAGGCTTCCCACAAAGAAAGCCAGTCCATATTTCAGATCAAACTCCCGAATGATCACCCCAACAAGAAATGCTGCTGCTGCCAGAAGAAACAGCGTATTAAAATCAATAATGCCGCTTAATATGATCAGTACCACGTCGAAAGCCATAAGAAGCCCTGACACAGCAAGTTTTCTGGTATTTACATGCATGAACAAAGATCCCCTCCCATGCACTCACAAAGAGTATCTGCACACCACAGGTCGCAGCACATATTTCCGGTTCCGCAGGAAGAGCCTCCGGTTCCGCCGCCATAGTAGCTTCCTCCCTGATACCGGTTGCTGTTCCACTGAAGACGGTTTACCAGGTTGGCATACTCCGGATTTCCCGGGTCCATGCTCTGGGCCTGACGGGCCAGGTTTAAAGCATTCACATTATTCCCCATTCCCATGTTGGCGCAGGCGCTGAGATAATACCATTGGGCGTTCCTGTTCTGCATTCTGGACAAAACGTTCAGCGCCTGTTGATACTGTCTCGCATTGATATAGTTATAGACAGCCTGGAACTGGAGATTATCCTCGCTGGAAGCAGTATTCTGATAGCTGCTGTTTCCATAGCCTTCATAACCACTCTGGTATCCGCCGTCTCTCTCTTTCATGATCTGATCGTAGGCCTCCTGAACCTCCTTGAATTTTTCTTCTGCCAGATCAGCCAAAGGATTATCCACATAAGAATCCGGATGATATTTCCTGCTCAGATCCCGGTATGCTTTCTTTATCTCATCATTAGAGGCGTTTGGAGAAACGCCTAATATTTCGTAAGGATTATTTACCATTTTTTTCTTGAATCTCCTGTCTTTCTTTTTGTATTTTATCAAATCTGGTCCAAACACCCCTGTAGAGGATATTTCTCAGGATGGCCTCGTCCTGCAGGCAGGGCAGTTTTTCAAAAGCTCCTGTCGCCTCTCCCATCATCATGATAAGCATCTGGCGTACTGTCTGTTCGTATTCCTCTTCGCTCCTGCAATTTTCTCTGGTCTGCTTTAAAGGATTATAGGCTCCTGACTCCCTATCCTTTTGCAGATCGTCATAGGCATCCATGATATAAATAAACTTTCCCAGATAAAAACCGAATTTACGTAGGTTTTCTTCCCAGTAGTCCTCCCGGATCACAAACAGATCCTCCATTAAAGCTCCAAAAGCCCCTGACACAAGATCTATATCCATCAGCCCCTGGTCCTCGTACACTGCAAGCTGTCTTAACTGTTTTTTAATTACTTTGGCCTGCCTTGGATATTCTCTGCAGATCTGTGCAGCTTTCTTCTTGAATAAATGAATCCCTGCGATTCCCGGAAGACTTCTGTCATCCTTCCAGTCATCTTCAAATTTAAAGTAGGTCAGCAGGATATTCATCTTTGCCCCATACTCCGATATACCATTCTGGATCACAGGAATTTTTTTTACCGGATGCAGAGGACAATGAGAAGAAAGCTCTTTATTCTCAGTTTCGTATAGGGAAGAGAGGAACATGATCAAAAATGTCATGTCATAGGTCAGGGTCATCCTTCCCCTGAATCCGTACTCTTCCTTCAATGTCCGGCACAGACCGCAGTAATATGCCTTGTACCTGTAAAATTCTTTAACCTTCAGCTCTGGTTTATCGATCATTACATATCCAAACATTTTATACTGGACCTTTCCGCAGATTTTCTGCTTACATGATACCGAATAAAAGTTCTGGAACCATATGTTCTTTTCTATAAAACAGATGGTTCTCTGAACCTGACGCCATCATATTTTTTCATTATACTATAAGTTTTTTCAAATTACTATCTTTTCTTTCCATTGACGGGTCTGTTTTTTTCCGCTATACTGGTGAGAAGATTTTACTGAAAGTCCTCACAGATTAAATACGAAAGAGGTGTTACAAAATTATGGATAACAATATCAGCCAGAAATTTTCTCTGGAAGAGAAACTGGATATTGCTTCCCCTGAAAAATTCATTAAAAATACGGATCATTTTAACTCCCTTATGATGCGGTACCGCTGTGCTATCCGTGAGATATCCACCAAACTGGAAGTTCTGAATGACGAGTTTTCCGTGAAATATAACCGCAACCCCATTTCTTCTATTAAAAGCCGTATCAAGACTCCTCTGAGCATCTATAATAAGCTTCAGCGTCTTGGCTACGACTTTACAGAACAAAATATTGAGGAGCAGCTTAATGATGTGGCCGGCATTCGTGTGATCTGTTCCTTTATCGACGATATTTATATCATGTCAAAGCTGCTGGCAGACCAGGATGACATTACAGTACTGCGGATAAAAGATTATATCCAGAATCCCAAAGATAACGGCTACCGCAGTTATCATATGATCGTAGAGATTCCTGTATTCTTTGCCGAGGGAAAAACCCCCATGAGAGCGGAAATCCAGATACGTACCATTGCCATGGATTTCTGGGCCAGCCTGGAGCATCAGCTCCGTTACAAAAAGGACCTGGGCAGCAGCGAAGAATATAAACTGATCAGCCGGGAATTATATGACTGTGCATGTACCATAACAGCCGTTGACAAGCAAATGCAGAATATTAAAAATCTCATCGAAGAGTACAGCGAACTTACTCTCCGATGAATGTCTGAAGCAGTTTTTCATTTGCTGCATAATATTCCTGGATTTCTTCCTTTTCTCCCAGTCCGCTCTCTTCGTCTATGACACGAAGAGCTACCATATAATTCTCAACGGACTGGGGGCTTCCGGCCTCCTGATAACCCTGGCAGTCCTTTACCAGTGTATATTCCTCTTCATTTTCCGGGAAGATCCCCTGATCCTGATACTTCTGATATTGCTCCTCGTTAAAGAAATAGATCATACTGGTGCCTTCCTGAACATCTACAATAAATCTGGTCTGCATGGCGGCAAACACCTGAGGATCATAGCCATCCTCTCCTTCTTCCGGACAGCTGTAGTCTGAAATCTGTACATGAACTTCACCATCTCCGTTCAGATCTTCCCCGTGTTCCTCAAACCAGGTCTGAAATGCCTGGCTTTCTTCCTCTGTCATCGAATAATTTCCTAAAAATGCAATGCTGTAGTCATAATCAATCTTAGTCACCATATCTTTGATAAAAGTGATCACAAAGATAAGGATAAGGGCGCCGATCAGCACATGGTACTTGTAGTAATAGAAAAAGTTCTCAATTTTTTTCTTTTTTTCTTCTGAAAGTAGTTCTGTTTTTTTCATTCTCATGCTTCCTTTGCTCTGTTGTAATTCATTGCTAAAAATTTTAACACTTTCCTGTGAACAAAGGAAGTCCAAGGATTAAAATTTATGAGATTTTAATATTTATCTTTTTATTCTATGGGGCAGTCCGGAGGACTTTTCCATAAAATGAGAAAGACCCGGATCAGGCAGCCTGCCAAAAGCAGTTCCTGATCCGGGCCTCTATCCTCTCAAATCTAATTCTGGCATCTCCAGCCTCTTTTAGAAAAAATGTTTCTTAATCACTTGCCTGGACCGCATCATATCCTGTCTCTTTTGTACGGATCTTATATGCCTTCTTGATCTCATAGCTGAAAATTTTTCCATCTCCGGCCTCGCCAGTATAAGCCGCCTTCTGAATAGCGTCAATGGTTTTCTGCTCCCATTCCTCAGAAGAAACCACGATCTCAAATTTGATCTTCGGCTGCATCTGCATATCTACCTGCATACCTCTTACAATCTCTTTATATCCTCTCTGGATCCCTACCCCCATTACCTGGGATACAGTCAGGCCATTTACTCCGATTTCATCCAAAGCCGCCTTTACGTCTTCAAATTTTTCTTCCCTGACCATAGCTTCTATTTTTATCATCATACTTCTCACCTCACATTACTGATCCAATCCGTTAAAGCTGGGATATGCGCTCTCTCCATGCTGGGTAATATCCAGACCGATCTGCTCTTCCTTAACAGTCACACGAAGAGGCGTGATAGCTTTTACGACTGCCGCACAGATCAGTGTTCCCACTACTGCTATTGCAATCGTGATCACTATACCAAGAATCTGTGCCAGGAACAAACGGTATTCACCAAAAGCCAGACCGTTCCACTGGGCTGCGTCGTTGATAGAAGTCATACCGAAAATACCTGTGGCAATACCGCCCCAGATACCGCCAAGTCCATGACAGCCAAAAGCATCCAGCGCATCATCTATTTTCAGCTTTTTCTTAACCAGCTTCACCCCAAAGTAGCAGATAGGGCTTACCAGGCCTCCGATGATAAAAGAAGACCAGACAGGCACATAGCCGGCCCCAGGGGTAATTGCCACAAGTCCTACTACCAGACCTGTGGATGCGCCTACCAGTGTAGGGCGTTTATCTTTGATCACATCCAGAAGCATCCATACCAGCATAGCCATTGCAGAAGCGATAGCGGAAGTCATAAATGCGTGAGCTGCAAGTCCGTCTGCTGCAAGAGAGCTTCCGGCATTGAATCCAAACCATCCGAACCACAGCATGGCGGCTCCCAATACCACAAAAGGAATGTTATGGACACGGTATACCGTAATTTCATATCCCCGGCGTCTTCCGAGAAGGATCGCCATAGTCAGGGCACTGACTCCGGAGCTGATATGGACTACATTTCCTCCGGCAAAATCAACAGAACCAATGGATGCAAGGAATCCTCCTTCTCCCCATACCATATGAGCCAGTGGATAATACACCACTATAGACCATAAAATAATAAACAGGAATAATGCTTTAAACCGGATGCGTCCTACCAAAGATCCTGTCAGAAGAGCCGGCGTGATCACTGCGAACATCATCTGGAACGCACAGAACACAAGATGGGGAATCGTATCCGCATAAGGACCGGCCTCCATACCTACGCCGTTTAATCCCAGCCAGCGGAAATCACCGATGATTCCTCCATGGTTTCCGCCAAAGGCCAACGAATATCCGAACAGGCACCACATTACTATTGTCAGGCCCATGATCGCCACACAGGCCATCATAGTATTTACCACGTTTTTCCTCCGCACAAGGCCTCCATAAAAGAAGGCCAGGCCAGGAGTCATAAAAAACACCAACGCAGCCGAAATGATCATAAAAGCAGTATCTCCACTATTCATAAACTCTCACTATCCTTTCTCCTCCCAGAACTTCCCGCCTAAAGGGCAGAAAGGCTCTGTTCTATTTTCTTTTTCATCTGTCACACAAAAGCATGGCCGATGTGGATTTTTTGTTTTGTACTGCGCAGTGTTTCAATTCTACGGAAACTTTCATTTCCGGAAAAAAGAAAAGGCGTTCAAAATGCCTCTGCATTTCAAACGCCTTCGTTTTAACGAATTTTAGTCTAGCACAGTGTTAATAAAAAAGCAAGTGTTTTTTAGATTTTTTTTGTAACTCCTTCCCATTCTCCGCATATTCTGAATAGAGAGAATTTCCATGGAGTTACAGATTTATGGCCTATAAAATCATGATTGATGCAGGACATGGGGGAACAGACCCAGGCGCTGTATATGAGGGACGGCAGGAGAAAGACGATGCCCTCCGGCTGGCACTTGCCGTAGGAGATATTTTATCAAGAAACGGAGTAGATGTAGAATATACCCGTACAGGGGATGTCTATCAGACCCCATTTGAGAAAGCCCAGATTGGCAATGCCGCAGACGCTGACTTCTTTATTTCTTTCCATAGGAATTCCAGCCCAAATCCCAACCAGTACAGTGGAGTAGAAACCCTGGTCTACGACCAGTCAGGGCAAAAACTGGATATGGCCCAAAATATTAACGGAGCCCTGGGGGAGCTGGGATTCCGGGAAATCGGTGTCAAATCCCGGCCCGGCCTGGTAGTTCTGCGGCGGACCAAAATGCCGGCAGTTCTTGTTGAAGCTGGCTTTATCAACAGCGACGAGGATAATGAAATCTTTGATTCCCAGTTTCAAGACGTGGCCCAGGCCATAGCTTCCGCAATTCTGGGTACTTTAAATGAAGAGGCTGTGGAAAACACTGAAAATTCCCAGGATCTGTTTTACCGGGTACAGACCGGAAGCTTCCGGGAACGTTCCAATGCAGATAATCTCCTTTATGAGCTGGAGGATCAGGGATTTCCCGCTTTTATCCTCCGAGAAGACGGTCTATATAAGGTTCAGGTAGGCGCCTTCAAAAATCTGGATAACGCTGTAAAAATGGAAAGAGCGCTGCGCAGTGCTGGATACAGCACCTGGATCGATGCAGCGCCGGCTTCCTATTGAACTTTTAAAAGAAAACAGAGGACCGGGGAATCTCCTCAGTCCTCTCTTAATTTTTACATAGACTCTGCTCTTTCCTTTATATTTTTCTTAAAATTGATTACCTCATGGTCATACTCCGTGTCCATATACAGAGAAGTAATCATAAAGTCTGCCGTTGCTCTGTTGACAGCCATGGGAATATCATAGACCTGAGCGATTCTCATAAGAGCCTTTACATCAGGGTCATGAGGCTGTGCCGTAAGCGGATCCGAAAAAAATACCACAAAATCAATCACACCCTCAACGATCTTGGCCCCAATCTGCTGGTCGCCTCCCAAAGGGCCGCTGTTATAACCTTTTACCCGGAGTCCGGTCCTGTCTGCGATCATTCTGGCGGTAGTCCCTGTTCCATAAAGATTGTGGTGCTTTAAAACTTCGCTGTGGTCTATGCACCACTGAATGATCTTGGGTTTCTCATTGTCATGAGCAATCAGGGCAATATTTTTCTTCTTTTTAATAGTAAATGTCATATACGCATCATTCATTTTTTCTCCGCCTTTCTTTGGATTCTTTTCGGTTTCTTTCGTCTTTTTTCAGGAATTATTTCATAATAATTTCATCTTATTCTAACATAATTTCCTTGTTCTCACAATGGGAAACTGCTACAATGGTATCCAGAGGAAAGCAGGTGTTTGAATTATGTTCTATTTCATAGTAAATCCCCACTCCCGCTCAGGACTGGGAATGGATATCTGGAAAAAAGCGGAAGAAATCCTTACCGCAGAAAATACAGAGTACGAAGTATATTTTACAAAACACACAGGACATGCCCGGGATCTGGCAAAGCAGATCGCTGTTCTTTCTCTTCCCTGTACCCTGATCGTCCTGGGAGGCGACGGTACTTTAAATGAAGTGATCAACGGACTGGCACAAAACGATTTTTCTCATATTATTCTCGGTTATATACCTACCGGTTCAGGAAACGATTTTGCCAGAGGACTGGGAATCTCTTCCAATGTCACAGCCTGTATGCATTCCATACTCTCACCTTCCAAGTTTGCCCTGGTAGATGTAGGCCTTAGCCAGACTTCGGAAGGAAAACGGTATTTTCTCGTCAGCAGCGGCATAGGATATGACGCGGATATCTGCCGCAATGTAATGAAAACACCTATGAAAAAAGTTCTGAACCGGCTGAAACTTGGGAAACTCACCTACGTCTTTGTAGCCCTGAAGCTTCTGCTGGGTTATCAATGTTGTCCTGTATCTGTCCGGATCGATAAAAAAAAGGTATACCGGCTGCCCCGGTTTTATTTTCTCGCCGGAATGAACATGAAACAGGAAGGCGGCGGAGTAAAATTTTGTCCCCAGGCCCAATTTCAGGACGGGCTTCTTGACGTCTGCCTGGTAGGGGATCTCCCCAAGGCAAAGATCCTGACTCTGTTTCCTACAGCTTTTGTGGGCAAGCATACAGGTTTCCGGGGAATTCATATGTACCGCTGCCGCCGCATAGATATTATCAGCAGGGATCCCCTGCCTGTACACTGCGATGGAGAATCGGCGGGATGTCACAGGCATCTTACCATTTCAAATACACAGAAACAGATAAAAGTTATTTTGGAGTAACAGGAGGAAGTTCATGAAAATACTATTTATTATTCCAATTGTCTTACTTGCCCTTTTTTGTTTATATTTTTATTGTATTATGCCCAGGCTGTCCAGAAAGAAAGAGGTCCAGGATTTTATCCATCATCTTTTTGCTCACAGAGGCCTTTTTACCAAAGACCAGTCCATTCCAGAAAATTCTATGGCCGCCTTTGCAAATGCCATAGAACAGGGATACGGCATTGAACTGGATATCCAGCTCACCAAAGATAAGAGGCTGGTGGTCTTTCACGACCACACACTCTCCCGAATGTGCGGCATTGACCTTCCGGTATGTGAGATGACCTATCAGCAGCTTCAGAAGTATACCCTGCTGGATACTGAGGAAAAAATCCCATTGTTTGAGGATGTTCTGAAACTGGTAGATGGAAAAGTCCCCCTGCTGGTTGAGATCAAGCTTCCCACCCTGAATACATATACCTGCCAGGCTGCGGACGCCCTGCTTCAAAACTATTCTGGAAAATACTGCATAGAATCCTTTAATCCTCTGGCTCTGCGGTGGTATAAAAAACACCGGAAGGATGTGGTAAGGGGGCAGCTCTCTGCCAATCTTACCAAGCCTGTAACCGAAGCCGGGTTCTTGCTTTCGTTCCTTGTAAAGTATCTGCTGCTGAACTTTATCGGCAGACCGGATTTTATTGCTTACTGCTATACGGATACGCAGAATGTCAGCTTTTTGTTGAATAAATGTCTGCTGCATACTCCTACTTTCGCCTGGACTGTGCGTTCTCAGACGGTTTTGGAAAAATATCGGAATAAGTTTGATTCCATTATTTTTGACGGTTTCGTACCTGCTCATAAACATTCTGTTTAAAATATTAAAGTAATGTAAATTTCATTGTTATCAAAATTTTACTGTGCTATAATGGGCTCAGGTAAAGAGATGTGAGGTGGATTTATGAACTTTCTGAAAAAATACAGTCATACTTGGGTAATCCCCGCATACGGCATTTTATATCTGCTGGCTTTTCAATATGTGGAGCAGCGTTCAGTACGTCCTCATATCATTCATATGAAAGTGGATGATTATATTCCATTCTGCGAATATTTTATAATACCCTATTATCTATGGTTTGTATTTATTGCCGCCACAGTATTTTATTTTGCTTTCATCAATAAGAATAAAAAAGAATACTGGCAGCTTGTCTGTTCTCTTGGCATTGGCATGACCCTGTTTATCATTATTTCACTGATTTTTCCAAATGGTCAGGATCTTCGTCCTTCCCTTTCAGGAGACGGCATATTTATAGAACTGGTAAGGTATTTATACCAAGTAGATACCCCTACCAACATCTTCCCCAGTATCCACGTTTTTAATACTGTGGCCTGCTGCATTGCCGTTTTCCGTCATAAAGGATTTCATTTCAGAAGACTTGTCCCTGTGGCTGCAGGTATCCTGGGAACTCTGATCGTCCTGTCTACTGTATTTTTGAAGCAGCATACTTTGCTGGATGTGGCAGGAGCCATTGTCTTAAATGTTTTCTGCTACCAGCTTCTCTATAAGCCAAAGGCAGTTCAGGAAAAACAGCCGGCCAGAGCCAGAGCTTAATGTGAATATATCATTTTAAAAAATATCCCGGAGTCTTTCCTGTATACCAGTTAAGACTTCGGGATATTTTCCGTAGAATAGTCACTGATAAACTCTGCAATGCTGTTACTGGGATAGATTGAAACGGACAGTTTTTTCTTAAAATCCGCAGATGCCATACTATTGATAATCGAAACATTTTTCAAAACGCTCTGGGCATATTCCCGCACCGTTTCTCCATAAGGCATCAGCTGTATTCCCCTGTTTTTTCTCTCAAAGAGTTCTCTTCCAAGCTCCTTCTCCAGGCTGGACACCACTTTGCTCACATTAGGCTGTGAGGTGTAGAGGCACTGGGCTGCTTTATTAAAACTTCTGCATTCACTTGCGGCCACAAAATATTCAAGCTGTTTGATTTCCATTTTATTCTTCTTTTCAGTTAGCAATATCTAACCATGCATTACCTCAAGATTTTTGTCAAATTTATCAGCTCTCATGGCAAAAGCGGGCCGCCGCATTTCGCCGTATCAGAGATACATTAAATGCAGCAGCCCGCTTTTCTTAAATTTTTTGCTTTTAATTAAATCCATAGAATTTCTGTGCCAGCTTATAAATCGCCACACAAATATTTCTTCCGCTTCCTCCCGGAAGATTCACACCTCTTCCCAGGATTCCCATGCGCAGTTTTCTGTAGATATGAATGTCTGAATTTTTCAGATACTTCCAGAGTTCATTTTTCTTCTCCAGATTTTCCTTAGTTCCAGAGCGGATCAGCATGATCGAAGAAACCGTTGTAATGATCTCCAGATACCGGAGCATATATCTGCGGATATTTTTCCCTATATTTTTCTTTCCCGCAATGGCGTCAATCATCAGCTTATTTACCCTGATCTGCTGATCGATCCTCCGTATCATCACATCCTCGTGAACAGACTGGTCTTCTCTTCCAATAAAATAGCGATAGAAGTTCACATCCATATAATACATGGTACGTACGCTGGGCAGCGGCTGGTAAACAAAAAGATTATCCACATAAAATGTATGCTTTGGCAGTACCAGTCCGCATTCCCTTAAAAGTCCGGTGCGGTAGATTACTGAATGCATGAGAATATATTTTCCCAATGGCATTCTTCCCATTTCCTTCCATGTAAAGATTTTTCCCTCCGGCATATACTTGGTATACCGCATGACCTTCTTTCTCTTGGCCCCCTGTTTTTCATAGACAAAATTGCTGATCATCATGTCCAGCACCTGGGGACCTCCGGCAATCTCCTGGAGCTTGTCCAAAATTGCATGATAAGCCTCGGCATTTACCCAGTCGTCGCTGTCCACTACCTTAAAGTACAGGCCGGTAGCATTTTTAATGCCTGTATTTACTGCTTCACCGTGGCCTCCATTCTCCTGATGAATGGCTTTAACAATGTTAGGATATTTTGCAGCATACTCATCGGCAATCCTTCCTGTATCATCTTTTGATCCGTCATCAACGATCAGGATTTCCACCAGCTCTCCTCCCACTAAAAGAGAATCCACACAATTTCTCATATACTCCTGTGAATTATAGCAGGGCACTGTAACCGATAACAATTTCATCTAAAAGTCCTCCTCAATATATTTTCTGTAAGCTGAAAATGCTGAAGGAATGGGATATTTTCCATGGGATTCCTTTTTGTCTGCAAAAATCAGCTCTCCAATCTTTTTCTCCTCTGTAGAGGCTACTTTAATAAAATAGCCCTTCATCCTCCACTCCACATGGGAAAAGATATGTTTTGCTTCTCCTGCACCGGAAATATGGAGAGGAATAAGGCCCAGACTCTCCACATGGGAAAGGATTTCCTCTCTGGAACGGTAGCCTTCCAGATTTGGAAGCTCGTAGAGCCCTCCAAGAAGGCCTCCCGCCGGTCTTTTATGAATGGCATACTCCTGTCCGTTTTGGAGGATCAACACTGTCTTTTCTTCTATCCGTCTGGCCTTTTTCGGCGCTTTCCGGGGGTATTCCACCACTTTTTCATGGGCTTTGGCAAGGCAAAACTCTCTCACAGGACAAACATGACACCTGGCTGGTCCGTTAGGAACGCACACTGTAGCACCAAGCTCCATCAGACTCTGATTAAACTCTCCCGGACAGCGGACAGGCATGATCTGTTCCAGCATATTTTCAATCTTTTTTCTGGTCCTCTGCTTCAAAATATCTTCAGGTTCCTCTGTTATCCTGGCAATGACCCTGAGTACGTTTCCGTCTACTGCAGGCTTTGGAATCTTATACGCGATAGAGGCGATAGCTCCCGCCGTATAGCTGCCGATCCCGGGGAGCTCCAGGATCTTCTCATAATCTTCCGGGATTTCTCCCCCGTACTTCTCCACTATTTCCTGGGCAGCTTTCTGCATATTTTTCACTCTGTTATAGTATCCCAAACCCTCCCAGAGCTTTAAAAGTTTCTCCTGGGGACACTTGGCCAGATCTTTGATCCCGGGAAGGACCTCCAGAAATCTGGCGTAATATCCTTTTACTGCTTCTACCCGGGTCTGCTGGAGCATGATCTCTGAGACCCATATATGATAGGGGGAGGGATCTGCCCTCCAGGGCAGCTCTCTCTTATTTATCTGATACCAGGAAAGCAGAGGCTCTACTATTTCTTCTAACATATCAACTCCTGATTATCTTGTTCTAGTAAAACCCTAACAGGTTTTGACAAATTAATCAAGTCTTTTCTTACAATACAGTCATAAGCCAGTATTTTAACCCCTTTCTTTTCGGCCTGACGAAGGGCCTGTCCGAATTCTGGATGAGTGGCATCATTGGGTTCAAAATATTTTACATTTTCCATTTGAATAACAAACATAATATATGCCTCATAGCCATCCTTTATGCACTGACACAGCTCCTGAATATGCTTTACGCCTCTTTCTGTGGGAGCATCTGGAAAACGCACCACTCCCTTTTCTTCCAGGGTCACGCCTTTGACCTCCATAAATATTTTCCTGTCCCCTGCTTCAATATAAAAATCAAATCTGGAATTTCCATAAGCCGTCTCCCTTTTTACCACAGCCTTTTCTCCAAAAAGCCTCCCTTGAAGAAGCCACTCTTCTACTGCCTGGTTAGGCGCCTGGGAATCCATATTGATCAGTCGTTCTCCCTTTTTTACCCCGATCAGGTCATATTTCGTCTTCCTGGCAGGATTGGAACTTCTGTTTACAAAAACAGTGGTGCCGGGAATCAGTAATTCCCGGCATCTTCCTGTATTTTTCACATGACAGATTTCCTCTTTGCCCTGGATCTCCACATGAGCGATAAAACGGTTTGGACGTTTTATAAAAATCCCTGTCTCAATATTTCCGTATCTCATAGTCCTTTTCCATCCTCATATTTTGTCTTCTGTCAGCCCTTCATATATTTCCTTTACGCTCTGGAAAATATAGTCCGGTTTTACATCGCCATGGCGAATGTCCTCCATGGTGGCCTCTCCGGAAAGGACACAGATGGTATCCACTCCTGCCCGGTCTCCTGTCTTAATATCCGTATACAGCCGGTCTCCCACAATTACCGCTTCCACCGGCCTTTTCTTATATTTCTTCAACACGCAGTCCACCATAATAGGCTCTGGCTTGCCGATAAAGAAAGGCTCTTTTCCCGTAGCATTTTTCAGCATGATACTCATGGAACCGCAGTCCGGAATATATCCAAAGCTCACAGGACATACCAGATCCGGATTCGTAGCAAGATAGACTACATCCTTTCCCAGCATGATACAGGTATTGCGGATCTTTTCTGAGGTATTCTCTGTATCAAAACCTATAAGGACTATAGACGCCTTCTCATCTACCTCCGTAACCACATCGATTCCTTCCTGACGAAGCTCATCCACCAAAGACCTGGTTCCCATACAGTACACTCTCTGTCCGGGATAGTTTTCTTTAATATACATGGCAGTAGCCTGACTGGAGGTATAAAAATTTTCGTGATCCGCCTGGATTCCCATATTCCTCACCTTCTCCACATAGTCTGCCACCGACTTTGAAGAATTATTGGTAATGAAAATATATTCTCCTCCTCTTCTCCTGATCTCACTGAGAAAATCAAGAGTTCCCTCAAAGATTTCATTTTCATTGTAAATGGTTCCGTCCATATCCAGAAGGTAAAGGCTTTTCTCCTTCAGACTGTCACTGTTCTTCCCTGTTATATCCTGCATAATCTCTCCTTTTGTTATTCATGGCCCCGCCTTTTTCAGATATCTTCCTTTTTCAGGCAGTCCCTATGTTTTTTGTAGCGATCATAGGAACTCCTGTGCCGCATATATTCTCCAGCACTACGTCTCCAATAAATACCGGTGCCTGTATCTCCACATTTTTCAGCGTTCTGGCACAGTCCATGACCTTTTCTTTTGGAATATCAGAGGCTGTTTTCACAGAGACTACCGGCAGAACACCTCCGGATACTCTTACTGTGGAAGTCACGATCCTGGTAGGATTTGTCACTTCCTTCTTTCCATAAGCTTCTCCTTTGGGGCAGGTGTTTCCTTCCACCTTTACAGCTTCTTTGTCCTCCAATGTTACAGTCAGTCCGCAGCCCAAAGGACAGTTAATACAGATCAGTTCTCTTATCTCTGTCATCACACTTCCTCCACTTTCATCACAATTTTATCGAATCCTCCTGCTGCTGTCAAATCGGATTTCTTCAGCACCAGTTGTTCCATCTCTCCAGGGGCCATCTTTTTCCTTTTCTTATGCAGGATCCGCTCCTCTCCCCGGTATACACTGACATAGACGTCTTTAAACACGCTTCCTACCCGGAAGCGCAGGGTAACCGTATCTTCCATATGTCCGGGACGGATAAGCTGAGGAACACTATAGCGGATTCCCCCTTCTGTCTGGATCCGGATCACCTCCTCTTTTTTATGATTCTCCTGCTCTTCTTTTCCCTGGTCCTGATCCCCTCTCCGGATATACTCTGCCGCATGGATACCGGCTCTTCCTGCCTCTTCTGACACATAGTCCACCAGATCATGGACGTGGAGCACGTTCCCGCAGGCAAATACTCCTTCTACACTGGTCTCCAGGCTTTCATTTACTACCGGTCCTGAAGTGACAGAGGAGATCTTGGCTCCCAGTTTGGAAGTCAGTTCATTCTCTGGAATCAATCCGCAGGACAAAAGGAGGGTATCACAGGAATAGAATTCCTCTGTTCCCGGAATAGGCTTCCTGTTTTCATCAACTTGAGCGATGGTAATTCCTGTTACTCTTTCCTTTCCCTGGATATCTACCACAGTATGGCTGAGCTTCAAAGGGATCTGAAAATCCTCCAGACACTGGACAATATTTCTCTGAAGGCCGCCGGAATACGGCATCAGTTCAGCCACTACCTTGACCTTTGCCCCCTCCAGAGTCATTCTTCTGGCCATGATCAGACCAATATCTCCGGATCCCAGGATCACAACTTCCCTGCCGGGCATATATCCTTCCATATTTACCAGCCTCTGGGCGGTTCCTGCAGTATAGATTCCTGCCGGACGGTATCCGGGAATATTCAGGGCTCCTCTTGGCCGTTCTCTGCATCCCATAGCCAGGATCACTGCTTTGGCATGGAGAAATACAAGGCCTTCCTCCCTGTTCATGATCGTAACGATCTTCTCTTTCCCTTCCACAGAAATATCCAGCACCATCGTATTTAATTTATATGGAATCTCAAGCTCTGCGGCCTGGTCGATATACCTCTGAGCGTATTCAGGTCCTGTCAGCTCTTCCTTAAAGGTATGAAGGCCGAATCCGTTATGGATACACTGGTTCAGGATTCCTCCCAGTTCATGGTCTCTCTCCAGTATCATAATATCCTTTACACCGGCTTTTTTCGCCTGGATGCCCGCGGCCAGTCCTGCCGGACCGCCTCCTACAATGATTAAATCATATGTATTCTTCATATCTATGTCCCTTTCCTCTATCCTTTCTACCTTTCCCCTGTAAGCAGCTTTGAGTTTCCTCCTGCTTTTGTCAGGGTCAGAGGAGATACCTTCATCTCTCTGGCCAGAATCTCCATGGTCCTGGGCGAGCAGAAGCCAGCCTGGCACCTTCCCATTCCTGCTCTGGTCCGCCGCTTGACCCCGTCCAGGGATCTGGCCCCCAAGGGTCTGCGGATAGCATTTACAATCTCTCCTTCTGTTACAGTCTCACACCGGCATATCACATTTCCATAGGCTGGGTCTTCAGCGATAAGCTCTCGGATTTTCTCAGGTGTAGATTCTGCAACACAGGGAATATCCTCTCTCCTGGAAATAAAATTTTCCTTTTTTTCTGCCTGAAGCTTTTCTGCGATCATTTCTGCCAGGTATTCTCCTATAGCCGGAGCGCTGGAAAGCCCTGGAGATTCAATTCCTGCCGCATTAAAGAATCCGGGAGCATCCTGGGCTTCTCCAAGAACAAAATCTTCACCTTTCTCTGTAGCCCTGAGCCCGGCAAAAGAAGTGATCACCATTCTGAGAGGCACTTCCCCTGCACTAAGCCTGGCCTGGGCCGCTACCTTATCCAGTCCCCGGGCCGTAGTGTTTACTCCTTCTTTATCTTCAATATCCTCTGCTGTAGGGCCTACCAGAAGGTTTCCATGTACAGTAGGTGTGATCAGCACGCCCTTTCCCATCTTTGTAGGAAGCTGAAAGACTGTATGAGACACAAAATTACCTGCCTTTTTATCCAGAAGACAATACTCTCCTTTTCTGGGAGTAATGGAAAGCTTTCTGGCACTGACCCTGTTGTTCCACACATCTGCATAGACCCCGGCCGCATTGACCACGCACTTTGTCTCAAATATACCCTTTCCTGTGGTGATCCTGTATCCCCCTTCTATAACTTCGATATCTTCCACCTTGGTGTCAAAAGAAAATTCCACCCCGTTTACATTGGCGTTTTCTGCCATGGCAATGGTCAGCTTAAAGGGACATACGATTCCCCCTGTAGGAGCATAGAGCATGGCTTTTACCTCCCGGGAAAGATTGGGCTCTATTTCCCAGATTCTTTCTCCCCTGATAATCTCCAGGCCTTCTACCCCGTTTTTCTTTCCTCTGGCCTTCAGATCCTCCAGCTTTGGCAGATCCTCATCCTGGAAGCACAGTACCAGGGAACCATTCTGTTTATATGGAAAATCCAGTTCATCTGACAGGGTCTTCATCATCTTGCTTCCCCTTACATTCATGACCGCCTTCATGGACCCCGGCTCTGCGTCGAATCCCGCATGAACGATAGCGCTGTTTGCCTTAGAGGTTCCGCAGCATACGTCCTCCTCCCTCTCTAATACCAGGGTCTTTATCTGGTATCTGGATAATTCTCTTGCCACAGCGCATCCGATCACTCCTGCGCCAATGATCACTGCATCATACATAACCAATTCTCCTTTCACTACACTTTTCATTACATAGGCCCGAAGGTTCTGAATATAATGAAAAAAAGACAGTACAAATACCGGTGAGTTCTTCACCTGTATCCGCACTGTCTCGATTCTCCTGTGCAAATATTTAACTTACATAAACCACACTTTCTGATTAGTGGTAGATATGGAGATCGCCCCGGCACCCAGGGCCCCCATAATATCTTCCTTATCTGTGATCAGCCCTCCGGCGATCACCGGCACCTTGCTCTGACGGCAGATCTTCCTGATCACTTTCGGCATTACTCCCGGAAGAACTTCGATCATATCCGGCCGGACATTTTCCGTCTGCTTCTCAATGTTTTCAAAAGCAATAGAATCAATCACGAAAAATCTCATAATTGTGAACATGCCCTCTTCCCTGGCCTTTCGGATAATCCCTGGCTTCGTAGAAATAATGCCATCTGCATGAGTAATGGACTTCAGAAAATTTACTGCGATTTCTTTACTGCTCAGTCCCGTAATAAGGTCCAGATGAATGATGACGATTTTCCCGGCTTTTTTCAGTCTTGCCACGATATCACCAATGTTACAGATATCCCCGTATAAAACAAAAACCACAGGTATCTCCGATTTCAGGCATTTCTGCATTCCTTCTTCGTCCTTGACCGCAGCGATCACCGGGCAATCCTCAAATATTTCCAACATCTGATGATTCATTTCTGTCATTCCTTTGCTGTATATTTACGGAAAAAGACAAGACCATAAAGCTGCATCTGCAGCCTCTGTTCTTGTCTCCAACTCTTATTTTATTATACTACAGAGGGCTAGGGCTTGCAAGTAAATTATCTGTAAAAGCAGATGATAGGACAGCCTGCTTCCAGATTCTCATAAAATCCTCCGGCAAAGGAAACCGGAAGATTGATGCAGCCATGGGAGCCGCTGTACAAATAAATATTTCCCCCGAAGTACCATCTCCAATCCGCATCGTGGAAGCCAATACCTCCATTAAAAGGCATCCAATAGTCTACCGGAGATTCATAATCATAACTTCCGTCAGGATTTGGCGCCGGACGGAGCACCTGGTCTCTCTGTTTATATTTTAGGTAATATGTTCCCCCTGGTGTTCTCCTGTCGTAATTGTAATAGGTTCCTGAGACAAAATCTGAATCCATAAGGAGTTTTCCCTCTTTATAATACCAAAGGTGTTGTTCCGTAAGATCCACCTCCACGTAGGTATTTCCTACGTCATTACCTCCGTATACTGCTCCCTTTTGTGCGTATACCGGTTCCCGCTGGGTGTTGGCATGGTTTTGAATGTCAGCCAAGAGCTGAAGACTTTCTTCTTCCTGGTCAATAAGAAAGCCGTAATCTCCTCCTTCCACCGTTATATTCTCTCCTGTAGCGGTACTTTTGATCACTCTGTCACGGCCCAGGGTATCATATTTCGCAGCCAGCTCTGCAGTATAAGCCTGAATATTATCCATCAGCCCTTCCGGATTTTCCACATAATTACCTTCCGCATCATAGGTAAACCAGTCCTTTACCCTCATACCATCCAAAACTTCCTGCTTATCTCCGAAAAGATAGGTCACCGTTACAGCAGCACAGCTATTCCAGACTTCCTGCTGTTTCTTCAGGTCTTCATTATCCTGAAGAATGGCCGGAACTGCATATACGCCTTCTTCTTCTGCAGAAATGCTTTCTTTCCGCTTTTCTACTGCAGATTTCACCTTTTCCAAAAGCAGGTTCTCGTCAATCACCGTTCCCTGGGTCTCTTTTTTGATAACAAACTGATTGTCTTCAAAAGCAATATAGGCATCCTTTGCCGGCGTCATATTCTCTTTCTTCATACTCTCAAAGGACAGCAGCCTTTCCCTGAGCTTTTCCTGGTCAAGAGAAGCGCTGTATCCCCCAGGATAGCTCTTCTCTATAAACAGTCCTGCAGGCCAGAAAAAAGCGTTCTGATCCTTAAGAACAGCCAGGGCAGCATTTTCCGACTGATATGTATAGCCAATGTCTTTTCCCTTTATCTTTTCTGTTTTGTCCTTAAAAACGATCTCAATAGAGTAATTTTCCACCTGCTCTTTTATCGCCTGCTCTGCCCCATCTGGCGTCATGTTTCCGCAGCTGACAGATCCGATTCTGGTCCCCTCAAAAAGTCTTCCGCTGTAATACCAGACTCCGCAGAAATAAACAATGGCCAGCAGCCCGGCTGCAACGCCTGCTGTCATATAGAGTTTTTTCTTATCCCTCTTGTCTTTATTAAACAGCTCAAGACATTTTTTCATTATTCTTTTCTCTGGTCGCTCCGGCTCTGTTATCTTACTTCCCCCTTCATCTGCTTCTTCCGGCTTTTGGTAATCTATCTCCCACTGAGGCTGATCCTTTAAAGTTTCCTCTACAATCTGTTCCATAGCCTTCTGTATTTTCTCATCCATCAACAAAAAACTCCTGCCTTTTCATTTTATATCTATTTCTGTCTTCTGTAATGTCAAATTGTAGTCTTTCATGTAGAAAAATAGAATTGTAAAGGTATTATATCATGTAAAATCTGCTTTTGCTGAGGTTTTCATGAACTTCACAATATTTAAGATATTCGTTACAAAGTGTAATAACTTCTATACTTTCTTGAAAAGAAATAAGCATAGGAACCCATAACATTCCTATGCTTATCATGAAAATTTGAGACCTCTCCCTGTATAAGAGCGCCCTATTTACGCACTAAATTTTCAAAGACTGAACTGAGCTTTCCTGCCTATGAGAACGAGACATATATAGCCTTCTAAAATAAGCGTGCTCCCTCATCAGATCCTGAAAGCATCCGTCACCGACTACTTCTCCATTTTGAAATACAATGATCCTGTCAAATTCCATGATTCTGTTTAATCGATGCATAACAGAAATAATGGTTTTACCAGGAAAGCTTTCCAAAATAGTTTTTATGACCTGCTCTTCTGTGATATTATCCATAGCAGATGTAGCCTCGTCAAGTAAAATCCGTTCTGTATCCCTCGCCCATAATCTTGCCAATGCGATCTTTTGTTTTTCACCCCCGGATAATCGAATGCCTTTTTCACCCAGAATCGTATTCTCTCCTTTTTCAAGCTGAGAAAACAGCGAAGACAGAGCAAACTTCTCTTTGATACTTTTCAGCATATTTTCATTGTCTGCATCAAACAGAATATTTTCTCTGACACTGCCATCAAATATAGCCGTATCCTGAGGCACATAGGATATATGAGGAAAATAGCTGTTCAGATTCATATCATTTAATTGTCTTTTTCCAAAACAGACCATATGATCTCCACATTCCAGTAATCCGGCTAATATTTTGATCACTGTTGACTTTCCAGCCCCTGACTCTCCCACCAGGGCAATTTTCTCTCCTTTATGTATGACAAGATTTACATTTTTTAAAACCTTCCTTTTTTCATAGGAGACTTCCAGAGAGTTCAGCCTGATCGGAAAATCAATCGATTGGATCCACTGACCTTTTATCAGCCTTTTATCATTTTTCTGGCTGAGAAAGCTCTGATATCTCTCAAAAGACACTTTATCCAGTTTGTACTCTACAAATAGGACGTTAAAAATCGCAATAGGAGTATATGCGTTGTCAATCAGTGCCAGCAGTGCAACGATACTTCCGATGCTGATGTTCCTGCTAAGCCACCCATATAATAAAAGTCCGATCTTGATCAGGACTACCAGAAAAGCAAAGATTGTGAAAAAAGCCTCGTGTATCATAGTCATTTTGACCTTGCACCGGACAATCTCTTTTTTGGCAGAATTTGCTTTTTTCTTTTCATTTATAAAATAATCATAAAGACGGAAGATGACCATTTCCATCAGCCCTCTCACCAGAAAATGATTCACCTTTTCTTCATTAACCAATATCTTCTCTTTTATTTTATACAAGGTCTTAATCAAATAGTTTGTAACAAGAAACACCACTGCATAACTGGCCAGTATCACATAAGTGATCCTTTTATCTATGGTCCAAATAAAATATACACTAAATACGATGGAAGGAAGTAATTCCCTTATAATACATAAGTAAAACTCACATAAAATCTTTTTTCCTGCTTCAGCTCCATTTTCTATCCTTTGAATCAAAGAACCGGTTCCCATCTCTTTATATGCCTCATAGGATATGAAGCTCATTTTTTCCAATGCCTTTAATTTATAATCATAATACACATTATGGAAAATTCTCTGTTCAGGAACCTGCTCAATATATCCTAATATACAGTTCATGACCAGAATCAAAGAATACACTGCGATTATATTCAAATCAATCTTTGACTCTGCAAAAGAATCCACTATTTTTTCATAATATCCGGTGCCAAAGTTTGTAAAAAAAGATAATAGAAGGCCCAGCACTATATAAACAATAATGTCTGCGGCATTTTTCCTAATTACTTCCTGATGAACGTTCATAACTGTACTCCTTTTTATGTTTTATATAGGTTATAAAATGTAAGTACAGTTTTTGTCAGCGAAACAATATACTCAGCACACCCCGCCAACACTAAACTGTACTGAGTTTTTACACTGTTCCTGCCTCATATCAGGTTCCTCCCTTCGTGAAAACATACTCTTCTAATTACAGGTAACATATAAAATATATACCAATACTGCCAGCCTTTCAATATATATTCTTAAGCCCTTTTTACCCATGAATGGACTGCAAGAAGTAATGAACTCAAAAAGCCCTCCAGAAAGTATTGCTGAACTTTCCAGAGGGCAAAATATATCTGTATAAATCCGTATTTGATAAAATAAAAAAGCCTTTGAAACAAAGGCTTTTTTACAGGGGATGAGGGATTCGAACCCCCATCGACGGTTTTGGAGACCGGTGCTCTACCATTGAACTAATCCCC
>UQSX01000014.1 GCA_900543715.1 uncultured Blautia sp.
GACGCCTTCCTATACAGTAACGGCGGATAAGGAGATCCGTCCTGTCTTCCTCTATACTGTAGATGCAGACGAGTTTGTAGTGAACAAGCTTCTGGACAGAGGCAGCCTTTCCGCTACGACTATTGTGACTAACGTACAGGATTTCATTATGCTTACCGTAAAGGGACTGGGAATTCTCTAAAACTTTTCTTGACTTTGCAGAGGGCCTGTGATAAATTTCTAGTTGTTAACAAAATTATAAAAAATGATTGCCGCCGGGTAACGCCTTATTCATTCCGATAGGCCTTAGAAGGGATGAATCAAGGCGTTCTTTCTTTTGCCCGGAGAGAAAGGAAGAAACTAGAAAATGCAAGAAAAATCATGTTTTGGCATGTTTATAAAATATGCCTCCCTGAATGTGCTGGGAATGATCGCCCTTTCCTGCTACATTCTGGCGGACACTTTTTTTGTATCCAAGGCCCTGGGCGCCAACGGACTTACGGCGCTGAATCTGGCTATTCCGGTATACAGCTTTATCAATGGAAGCGGTCTGATGATCGGTATGGGAGGAGGAACCAAATACTCCATTTTTAAGAGCCAGAAAAATAAAGACCGTGCAGATCAGATTTTTACCAACGGCGCAGCGATGACTGCCATGATGGCAGGAATCTTTTTCCTGCTGGGGCTGTTTGCAGCCGGTCCTTTAATCCGGCTGCTGGGAGCAGACGACACGGTTTATGAGATGGGAAAGACTTACCTTAGGGTAATCCTGATGTTTGCGCCGATGTTTATGACAAATAATCTTCTGCTGTGCTTCATCAGAAATGACGGGGCCCCTCAGCTGTCTATGACGGCCATGATCGTGGGCAGTCTTTCCAACGTGGTTCTGGACTATGTGTTCATGTTTCCCCTGAATATGGGAATTTTCGGAGCAGCTTTTGCCACAGGACTGGCTCCGGTGATCAGTATCGGGATTTTGTCTTCTTATCTGCTGAGAAAGAGAAACCAGTTCCATCTGAAAAAATGCAGGATACTGCCTAATCTGATCCTGGGTATCTTTTCCAGCGGTTTGCCCTCACTTGTCACAGAGGTTTCTTCAGGAATCGTTATGATCGTATTTAATATGATCATCCTGGGACTCGCAGGAAACACGGGAGTTGCAGCTTATGGTGTAATTGCAAATCTTTCTCTGGTGGTGATTTCCATTTATACAGGTATTTCCCAGGGAATCCAGCCCCTTATGAGCAGCTATTACGGTTCCGGAAACCGAAAGAATATAAGCAGTACTCTCCGATATGCCATGTGCGCCGTGGTCCTGGTGTCTGCACTGATATATCTGGCCATTTTCTTTGGGGCAGGTACCATTGCCGCTATTTTTAACAGTGAGCAGAATCCGGCCCTCCAGAGCATTGCCCAGACCGGATTGAGGATTTATTTTACAGGCTGTGTTTTTGCTGGATTTAATATTGTTCTGTCGGTATACTTTACCTCTACAGATAATCCTCTGCCGGCTCATATCATCTCACTGCTGAGAGGCTTTATTTTCATCATTCCTCTGGCATTTGTCCTTTCTGCTCTGGGAGAACTGCTGGGAGTATGGGCAGCCTTCCCGGTCACAGAGTTTCTGGTGTGTCTGACAGGCCTGGGCCTTTTCCTGAAACAGTCTGGCGGCCGTCACAGATCAGGAAGCTTTCCAGACCGGCCCTGATGAAATGGTCTACGGCCTGCTGGATTTCCCTCCAGTCCGTACATTTGTTTTTCAGCATTCTTTTATTAATAGCCAGACAGCCGTTCATCTGGAAATACAAGACAGCCTCCGCCTGCTCAAAGGTAAGGAGGCTGTTCTGCATGAGATGGGCGATAAATTCCTCCTTGGAAAGTTCACAGAGCTTTTCCAGAAGACGGGAAGAAGCCACATCGTCAAAAAACAGAACCTGAAGCCTGGTGTCTTCCTGTACTTTCTGACAGAAAGGAAAGGTACAGCCGATTTTTTCAGAACAGAGCACATGGTCCAGGACGCTGGCTGTGTCTGTGATCACATCTTCCAGAAGACTGTCCAGTACATCATCTATATCATAATAATGGAGATAAAAGGTTCCACGATTTATTTCTGACATACGGCAGACTTCCGTAACAGTGATTTTGGAAAAAGGTTTTTCCTTCAGAAGAGAAAGAAAAGAGTCTTTAATGGTCTGTCGGGTATATCTGGTACGCCGGTCTATAACTTTCGTCTTATTTTTCATATATGCCTCCCTGTTTATAGACAGTTTTACAAATTTGTTGAGAAACATAGCAGATTCAAGAATCTGATGATTGCTTTCTGCTGGATTTTATTATAATATCCTTGATGTAAGAAAATCAACAATGTGTTCATTAAAATAGCCCTCTGTCAGAGGGGAAATTTAGGAGGAATAAATCATGGGACATATTATTGCTGTTTCCGGAAAAGGCGGAGTAGGGAAGACCACATTATGCGGACTTTTGATCCAGTATCTCTGTGATACAGGGAAAAAACCGGTACTGGCTGTAGATGCAGACGCTAATTCTAACTTAAACGAAGTTCTGGGAGTAGAGCCGGGAATCACTCTGGGCGAGCTGAGAGAGGAGATTGAGCGGGCCGGAGCAGACCCGAAATATAAGATTCCAGCAGGAATCACCAAAGCAGAGTATCTGGAGAGCCGTATGATGGATGCTGTTGCAGAGGAAGATGACTATGACCTTATGGTCATGGGACGGTCTCAGGGACAGGGGTGCTACTGTTTTGTAAATGGTCTGGTACAGACTCAGGTGCAGAAGCTTCAGAGCCATTATCCTTATATTGTGGTGGACAATGAAGCGGGAATGGAACATATCAGCAGAGGAATCCTGCCGGCCATGGAGGTTGCTATCTTAGTCAGCGACTGTTCCAGAAGAGGAGTCCAGGCCGCAGGAAGGATCGCCAGACTCATGGAAGAGCTGAAGCTCCACCCAAAGAAAACCGGGCTCATCGTAAATCGGGCTCCCCATGGCAAACTGGACCAGGGCACTTTGGAAGAGATTAAAAATCAGGGCCTTGAACTTCTGGGCGTGGTACCTCACGATGATATGGTCTATCAGTACGACTGCGATGGAAAGCCAACGGTGCAGCTGCCGAAAGATTCTCCGGTACGTGTAGCTCTGAAAGAGATCATTGAGAAGCTGGGATTATAAGATATGAAGTCAAGTGGACATGGGAGCATGCCCGTCACCTGGCTCATTGTCTGCAGAAATGAAAATAAAATATAGGAAATCTATTGCAATTATCGAGTGTCGATATTATACTGAAAGTAGGAAATATCGATACTCGATAATTTGTTTTTGGGGAATGTTTTTTCGGAGAACGGGGGTGTTCCTATGAGAAGAAAAGTAGTATTTGGAAATTTTCGTTATAGGGAATGTGATAATCTTGCCTTATATCCGGAGAAAATGGCCCGGGAGGGCTGGATCTTCAGAGACTGGCGTCTGGGAATGGTGTTTGAAAAAGAGGAACCTCAGAAACTGGAATATGCAGTGGAGGTGTTCTCAGAAGGAAACGAAAATGACACAAAACCGGAACCTGAAACAGAGGAGTTTGCCGTATACTGCCGGCAAGCCGGCTGGGAGCTGGTGAGCAGCAGAAAGAAACTCTGCATTTTTCGGAAGCTTTCTCAGGATGCAGCCCCTATTATGGAACCGGAGGAACGGTACAGAAGTATCAAAAAGGCAGAGAGAGAATCCGGAGGAAGATGGGCGATTTTTATCTGTATCCTGGGACTGAGCTTGCTAAATGGCCTGAGGACAGATAATCCCGGGGAATGGATCTTTGACAATCTGGGACTGGCTCTTTGGATCACTTTGTTTTGCCTATTTATCTATAAGCTGACCTGGTTCCTGGACTTCCGGTATTGGACAGCCAAAGCACGTCGGGCTTTGGAGATGGGAGCAGAGCCTTTTTACGGAAAAGAAGGGACCTGGATCTATCTGTGGATACAGCTCAGATGGCTGCTCCCTTATCTTATAGCGCTGGTATATCTGACCCTTACTTTTCTTGCCGGAGACAAGATAAGCGGCGGGCTGCTGCTTACAATTTTTATTGTGGTGGTATTCTATAAAGGCTGGGTAGGCCTGCTGAAGCCACAAAGATATCGCCATGAAATGGCTTTTATGATGATCCTTTTGATCCTTCCGGTGATGGTTTATGGACTGTGGCTGGGCCTGGTGCTGGCGGCGCCTAAGGAGGAAGAAAAGATTGAAACAGCCTATGGAGACGGAAGCGTCTTAATAGAGGAAAACAAAAAGGGAATCATGGGCCGGGCGGTTACTTATGAGATTACTCCTGCAGATTTTTCATTATTGCCGGAGGAAAGTGTTACCTGTGAACTATACGAAACACCTCATGCATGGCTGCTGGACAGAATGGAGGGACTGTGGTCAAAAGAAGCCGGGAAGGAAATGCTGATCCGAGATCCAGGCAGGATGCTGCGTATATCTGGAATGGACCAGCTGGATGCAGATCAGATTCTTTTTATCCGGGAGGCCCTGAAGCTTTAGCAGATCTGAGGAAGGGGAATACCCCGTGAGAAAATGTCTGCCTGAAAAGGAGGCTTGAAAGAATGGCGAGGGAACAATTTCAGACATTGACAGAACCTATGTATTATATTCTGCTGGCCCTTACAGAGGAATGCTGTGGGGTGGACATTATGGAAAAAGTCCGGAAGATTTCCGGGGACAGAGTAAAGGTAGGACCGGGGACTTTGTACGCCATGCTGTCTAAATTCGAGAAAAACCAGATCATACGGCTGACCGGTGAAGAAAACCGGAGGAAATCCTATATCATTACAGATGCAGGAAGGAAAATGCTTTTGGAAGAGTATGAACGGCTGAAGATTATGGCAGAAGACGGCAGAATATTTATAGAAAAAATGAAAAATCAGAAGAATTGAAAATAAGATTGAGACAATGGAAGGGATATGATAAAATGTCTCAAAATACAGAAAAAGAGAGGTGCGGAAGAATGGGGCATTTTTATTATGTCAGGCATGGACAGACAGTATGGAATGTAGAGAACAAAATCTGCGGAGCAACAGATATTCCTCTTACGCCTCTGGGATATGAGCAGGCCAGAGAGCTGGGAGAAGAAATCCTTCGCCAGGGGTTGAAGATTGATAAGATTCTCTATTCTCCGTTAATCCGGGCAAAAGAGACAGCCAGACAGATTTCTGAGGCTGCGGGGATTCCCATGGAAGAGGAAATACGGCTGAAGGAGCAGAACTTCGGCATGTACGAGTCTACACCAAGGGACGGGGCAGAATTTCGGAAAGCAAAAGAAAATTTTGTCTCCAGCTATGGAGGGGGAGAATCTATGCTGAAGCTCTGTCAGAGAATCTATAATCTGCTGGACGACCTTAGGGAACGTTCTGATACAGAAACGGTTCTGCTGGTAGCCCATAACGGCATTGCCCGGGCGGTACACTCTTATTTCTATGATATGACCAACGAAGAATTTGCGGCTTTCGGCATGAAAAACTGCCAGATCCGGAGATACGATTTTTAAAAAGTAGAAAGGGAAAAAGATGAAACTTTTAATTAAACAGCGGGTGTTTTCCTGGACAGACACTTTTGATATTTACGATGAAGAGGGGAATGTGAAATATTTTGTAAAAGGAGAATTTCTGTCCCTTGGACACAAGCTTCATGTCTATGACAATAAGGGAGAAGAAGTAGGACTGGTGCGGGAAAAACTTTTTCAGCTGCTGCCGGTTTTTGAAATTATGATCCATGGACAGGAAATGGGGCGTATCCAGAAAAAACTGACTTTTCTCAAACCCAGATATGAGATTGATTATAAAAACTGGAAAGTAAAGGGAGATTTTCTGGAGTGGAATTATGATGTCACAGACAACTTTGGAACTGTGGTACATATCACTAAGGAACCTTTACATTGGGGTGATACTTATGTTCTGGATTTTGCCAGTGAGGAAGATGAGCTTCCAGGGCTGTTGACAGTGATCGCCATTGATGCGGCCAACTGCGTAGACCAATGATAAAAAATCTGATAAAACTTGACAAGTTCCTCTTTTTGGGTATAAACTGTAAGAAGTTTATTGCGATAAAAAGGTGAAGTGATACAAGGGTGTATGGACTTTGACGGTGTCATATACCCTTTTTCCTTATCTTTCTGCCGCAGAGAAATTTGAAGGAGGAGTACAAAAGTGTATGAGACAATCTATTCTGCCGTTCAGGCGGTAGATGATCTGGTCTGGGGCTGGGCCATGATCATATTGCTTTTAGGCACCCATATTTTTATGACTATCCGGACAAAAGGAATCCAGAGAAAGGTTTTTAAAGGGATTAAGCTTTCTGTGACGAAAGACCCGGATGCGGAAGGGGAGGTAAGCCAGTTCGGTGCTCTTACCACAGCTTTGGCGGCAACCATTGGTACAGGAAACATCATTGGTGTGGGAACGGCCATTGCCCTTGGAGGACCCGGCGCAGTACTCTGGTGCTGGCTTACCGGCGTATTTGGAATTGCCACAAAGTACAGCGAGGCTCTGATCTCTGTGAAATATCGTGTAAAGACAAGAGACGGACGTATGCTGGGCGGGGCCATGTATGCTCTGGAGAGAGGGCTTCATGCAAAATGGCTGGGCCTTCTTTTTGCCATCTTCGGCGGTCTGGCTTCTTTCGGGATCGGCTGTGCCACCCAGGTAAATGCCATTGCTTCTGTATGTAATGAGAACCTGGGGATCCCTACCTGGATTATTGGTATCGTAGTGGGTGTTCTGGTGGCTATGGTTATTTTCGGCGGGATCAAATCCATTGCCAATGTATGTGAGAAGCTGGTTCCTTTCATGGCCTTCTTCTATGTATTTGGCTGCATTATCATCCTTTGCTTTAATTATGACTTTATCATTCCTGCTCTTCAGACAATCTGTACCCTGGCCTTTAAGCCGGGAGCAGCAGCCGGCGGTCTCATTGGCGGCGGTATTATGCAGGCTATGCATTACGGAGTTGCAAGAGGTCTGTTTTCTAATGAATCTGGTATGGGCTCCGCACCTATCGCTGCAGCGGCTGCCCAGACCAGAAATCCTGTGCGCCAGGCGCTGGTATCCAGTACAGGAACCTTCTGGGACACGGTAGTAGTCTGTGCTATGACAGGCCTGGTACTGGTAACCAGCATTATGAAAAATCCGGACATTGATATGGGAAGTATCAGCGACGGCGGCGTGCTGACTACCCTGGCATTTAATCAGATACCGGGCCTGGGTCCGGTGATCCTGGTAATGGGTATCATTACTTTCGCTTTCTCTACGGTTCTGGGCTGGGCTTATTATGGAGAGCGGTGTATTGAATACTTTGCAGGAAAGAAGATTATGATCCCATATCGTGTCCTGTACATAATCGTGGCAGTGATCGCGCCTATCGCACCGTTAAACCTGATCTGGCTGGTAGCGGATATCCTGAACGCACTGATGGCTATACCAAACCTGATCGCTGTGCTTCTTCTGTCGCCGGTGATCGTTATGGAGACAAAAAAATATCTGAACAATCTGGATATGAAGGACGATACACCGGTTCCTTATGAGGATGAGGTATAAGTAGTTTTCACAGAGGCTCTTTTGTGTTAGAATAGTCCCGTTAGGGGGAAAGAAATATGCAGAAAAATCTGACACAGGGGCCGATCACAAAGACATTAGTATTTTTTGCCCTGCCTATGATCGGCGGAAATATGCTGCAGCAGCTTTATAATATTGCAGATACCCTGATTGTAGGCAGGTTTATTGGTTCCGGGGCATTGGCGGCGGTAGGCTCTTCTTATACCCTGATGACCTTTCTCACATCTATCCTGCTGGGGCTGTGCATGGGCAGCGGGGCGGTATTTTCTATCCGCTATGGAGAGGGCGATATGGAAAAGCTCCATGAAAGCCTGGGAGCTTCCTTTGTTCTGATCCTTGCAGTGGCTGCAGTGCTGAATCTGGCAGTTTTTCTTCTGATAGATCCCATTATGTATCTTCTTCAGGTCCCCGAAGAAATCTATGCTATGATGCGGGAATATCTCTGGGTGATCTTCTGGGGGATTCTGGCTACATTTTTGTACAATTATTTTGCCTGTCTTCTCAGAGCAGTGGGGAATTCTGTGGCACCGCTGATTTTCCTGGCAGTATCCTCTGTGATGAACATTGTTCTGGATCTGTGGTTTGTCCTGGGATTTCATTGGGGAGTGGCAGGAGCGGCTTTTGCCACGGTGCTGTCCCAGTATGTGTCCGGGATCGGTCTGGCAGTCTATACTTACTGGAAAACTCCAGAGTTCCGCATCCGGTTAAAATATCTGAGGCCGCGGCTGGCTATGCTCCGGGAAATCGCCCAGTTCTCTTTTCTCACCTCTGTCCAGCAGTCGGTGATGAATCTGGGAATTCTTATGGTCCAGGGCCTGGTAAACAGCTTTGGAACAGTGATCATGGCGGCTTTTGCGGCAGCGGTAAAGATTGATTCTTTTGCCTACATGCCCGCCCAGGAGTTCGGCAACGCCTTTTCCACCTTTGTGGCACAGAACTATGGTGCAGGAAAAACGGACAGGATTAAAGAAGGCATTAAAAAAGCAGTAATGATGTCTGTGGCTTTTTGCCTGGTGATTTCTCTTCTGGTATTTATCTTCGCCAGACCGCTGATGATGATCTTTGTGGATCCTTCAGAGACAGAAATCCTAGCAGCAGGAGTGGAGTATTTGCGGATCGAGGGAGCCTTTTACTGTGGAATCGGCTGTCTCTTCCTCCTCTATGGACTGTACAGAGCCATTAAAAGACCGGGAATGTCTGTGGTACTTACCATATTTTCTCTGGGAACCAGAGTAGTGCTGGCCTATGCGCTGTCGGCAATAGATTTTATCGGCGTTACAGGGATCTGGTGGTCAGTGCCTATTGGCTGGGCTCTGGCGGATTTTGTGGGATTTCTGTATTACAAAAAGAATAAGAAAAAGCTGTTTACCAAGATTTAACCAAAAACAGGTAACAGGTAAAATAAAGGAAAGTTATAATTTCTGTAAAGGAAAGAATAACTTTCCTTTTTACATTTGTGGGATACGTCCGGCAGGCGACTGCCGTGAGCTGTCCTGTCGAAAAGTATATATGGTAAAGGAGACCTGCGTATGGTAAAAATCTATGTCATTGACACCAATGTTCTCATCCAGAATCCTCAGGCTCTGCTGAGCTTTGAAGACAATCAGGTGATTCTTCCGGTGGTGGTGCTGGAAGAACTGGATAACCTGAAGAAAGCAGAGGGAGAGAAAGGAAGAAACGCCAGAGCAGCCATACGGATCCTGGAAGAGCTGCGCCTGAAGGGAAATATTCTGGAAGGGGTCCGGCTGGAACCTCATGGAATTATCCGGGTGGAGAAAAATTACATAGATGTAAAACTTTCGGAAGATCTGCCGGAGGATAAGATGGATAACCGGATCTTAAAAGTCTGCAAAGGACTGGCGGAGTCCTCCAGCGAACAGGTGATTCTGGTGACAAAGGATATCCTTCTCAGGATCAAAGCACAGATCATCGGGATCCGGGCGGAAGACTATACCACAGAGCAGGTTGCAGAATATGAAGGGCAGTATAAGGGAAGAATCGAAGTATACGTGCCGGAAGAAAAGTTTAAGGATTTCAAGAAAAAAGGGGTTCCTGTGGAGGACGTTTATCTTTCCGATGATCAGGGCAACCGGAAAGTGCCCAAACTGGAGGAAAACGAGTTTGTGATCTTAAAGGCGGATCAGTCTGCCAGAAAGACTCAGCTGGGAAGAGTGGAAAAAGGAATGATAAAGAAACTGGAATACCGGAAAAGCATCCCTTACGGAGTAACGCCCAGAAACGCCGGCCAGTATTTTGCTCAGGAGGCTCTTATGCAGCCTGCGGACAAAGCCCCCCTGGTGATCATCAAGGGAATGGCAGGCACCAGTAAGACCTTTTACACCCTGGCAGTAGGTCTGGAAAAGGTGTTGAATAATCCTACAGGAGAATACAGGAGGATCCTGATCTCCAGGCCCAATGCCCAGTTTGATTCAGATATCGGCTTTCTGCCGGGAGATGAGCAGGAAAAGATCTCTCCCCTTATGCGGCCGATTATCGACAATCTGGAACAGCTCATTGATTCCAATGAAGAAGAGCGGTACAAAGATGAAATGGAGCTTCAGGGGAAAATCGATGAGATCTTCGAGAGAGGGCTGATCCAGACAGAGGCTTTGAATTATATCCGGGGCCGCTCCATTGTAAAGACTTATCTGATTATTGATGAGGCCCAGAATATGACACCCAATCAGGTAAAGGGGATTATTACCAGAGCAGGGAAAGGAACCAAGATCATCCTTCTTGGAGATACGAACCAGATTGACCGGCCTATGCTGGATGAAAGGACTAACGGGCTCAGCTTTGCTTCGGAATATATGAAGGGCAGCCCCCTCTGCTGGCAGATCACCTTCTCACCGGAGGAGTGTGAACGTTCTGCTCTTGCCATGGACGCTATTACGAGACTATAAGAAAAGGAGCTGCTACAGTATATGGCTGAAGAGAATAAAGGTGAGATCACTTATAGACAGATAAAGAAAAACGAAGAGATCAATTTACTGATTGAAAGAGGAAACCAGGTACTAAATGTCCTGGGATTTACGGAACATTCTAAAAAACATGCCGCCAAAGTGGCTGAGACAGCAGGAAAGATCCTGAAAGACCTGGGATATGGAGAAAAGGAAATCCGTCTCAGCAAGATCGCAGGGTATATGCACGATATCGGCAACAGCATTAACCGCCATGACCACGCCCACACAGGAGCCCTGCTGGCTTATGGGATCCTGAAGGATCTGGGGATGCCTCTGGAGGATGTACTCACGGTGACCACTGCCATTGGAAATCATGACGAATCTACAGGCACTGCGGTGGATGTGGTATCTGCCGCTCTGATCCTGGCAGATAAGACCGATGTCCGCCGGAACCGGGTGCAGAATTCCTCTATTGCCAACTTTGATATCCATGACCGGGTAAACTATGCGGCCCTTACTTCTACTCTGGAGGTAAAGAGGGAAAAACGGGTGATCCAGATGGATCTGGAACTGGATGACGAGATGTGTACGGTAATGGACTACTTTGAGATCTTCCTGAAACGGATGATCATGTGCAGAAGAGCAGCTGAAGTTTTGGGATGTAAATTCAAACTGGTGGCTAACGGAAATAAAATATGCTGACAGACCGAAAAGGCTGCTGCATGAAACTAGAATCGGGAATACTTATATATTTTATTGCTCAGTCTGCGCTGCTTTAAGCCTATAGTCTCAAAGTATGCCCGACAAATTCCCATAAAATATAGAAATATTCCTGACATACGTTTCATGCAGCAGCTTTTTAACGTTTCTGGAAAGTCAGCTCTGTGTCGCAGGTCCCGGCGGTGATCATCTGATAAATGCCCAGTATGCCGCATTTTACCATACTTTCCACTGCTGCATCGGTATAAAAAGCCATGTGCTGTGTCATGATCACATTCCGGAACTGATGAAGGTAAAACCAGTTCCGGTCAGCCAGAATATCGGTCTTGTGATCCTGATGGATGATCTTCTCTTCTCCTTCGGCAGTATCGATCCCCAGAGCACCGATGTGCTCTGATTCGATGCCTTCGATCAAAGCCTCCATATCTGCCAGCTCTCCTCTGGCACAGTTGATGATCACTACCCCTTTCTTCATTTTTCTGATACTTTCCCGGTTGATGATCTCTCTGGTAGAATCAAAGAGAGGCATGTGCAGAGTGATAATGTCAGACTCTGCATAGAGGGTATCCAGATCCACATAAATGGCAGGAGGGGTGACAGCAGGATTTTTTCTTACATCATAGGCCAGGATCCTGCAGCCAAAACCGGAAAGTTCCCGGATTACCTGGGCGCCTATCCGCCCTGTTCCCATAACCCCTACAGTAAGGTCTTTCATTTCCCGGCCCATTAATCCGGCCAGAGAGAAGTCGTTCACCTGGCCTCTCCAGAGGGCCTGTTTATACTGCCTCAGACACATGAGCATCATCATAATGGTAAAGTCTGCAACACCATTAGGAGCGTAACTGGCATTGCATACATGGATGCCTAGTTTCTTTGCATATTCCAGATCAATGTGATTGTATCCAATGGTTCTGGTAGAAATATAGTGGACGTTAAGCCTGGCCAGGGCATCCAGAAAGGGCCCATCAATCCTGCCCTGTCCCAGAATGGAGATTCCGTCATATCCTTTTGCCATAGATACATTTTCCAGAGAAGGGATTTCTGCGGTTATCCGGATCTCTATGGGCAGTTCCTTTTCTAACTTGCGGATGGCATCCAGCTCATCCTCCCGTGTTTCATAAACCAGTATTTTCATAGTATGTCTCCTTCTTATAGATAAAACCTGTCTGTAGATTATGATAGAGGGGGAAAAGATCGATTGCAACTGCAAATATCCTATGATAACATAAGATAAACTTATAATATGATACCAGAGCCATTACCCAGCAGATCCGTGCTCTGGAAAGTCATCTGGGCGTACAATTGTTTGATCGGAATACCCGTCCTGTGAGACTGACACCGGAAGGCAGCGTATTTCTCAGAGAGGCAAAAGGGATCCTGGAACGTGTGGAACAGGCGGAACACAGGGTCCGGGAAGCCTCTGTGGGACTGGTAGGCAGTCTGAAAGTGGGCTATATCAAGGGGTATGAAAGAAGCGGTCTCTCAGACCGGCTTCGCAGTTTTCATAATAAATATCCAAACATTCTGATTTCCTGTTACCGCTGGGATACAGGAGTCCTGGAGACCGGCCTTCAGAAAGGAGACTACGATATCATCTTTACATGGAACAGTGAAGATAGTGCAAAAAACGAGGATACCGGCTGTATCTGTGTGGAAAGATCGCCGCTGACGGTAGTGCTGTATGACAGTCATCCCTTTGCCCGACGACAGGTGCTTAGGAGAGAAGAACTGGCACAGGAAGCGATCATTTATATGACTCTTTCAGAAGACGGAAATTCCTTTGGGGACCTTCATTTCCTGGAACTGTATCAGAAATCCGGCTGCCAGCCTCATATCCTGTTTCAGAGCAATGACATAGAAAGTATATTGATGATGGTTGCCGCAGAGGAAGGTATATCGATACTTCCCTCTTTTGTTACCAGCAAAATTACCAATGGAGACAATCTGAAATTTATTCCCCTGGAAGGATCCGAAGAATTTGTGGATATTTACGCTCTGTGGAAGAAAAACAGGAAAAACCAGATCCTGGAACATTTTCTGGAAGAAATTCGTTGAAAAGAACCCTTTATCGACAGATCCCCCTTTCTGTGCTATGATTATATTTACACGATCATAGAACAGAAAGGGGGATTTTCATGGAAAATACGTCTGAAAATAGACAGAAAAACCAGGCTTTAATGCCTTCAAAACATATCAGTATCGGCCTTCTGGCCCATGTAGATGCAGGAAAGACCACTTTGGCGGAAAGCCTTTTGTTTCATACAGGAAGTATCCGGAAGATGGGAAGAGTGGACCATCAGGACGCATTCCTGGATACAAATGAGATGGAGCGGTCCAGAGGTATCACGATTTTCTCAAAGCAGGCAGTTTTTAAACTGAAAGACAAGGAGATCACCCTGCTGGATACTCCGGGACATGTGGATTTCTCTGCGGAAATGGAGCGTACCCTCCAGGTGCTGGATTACGGGATTCTGATCATCAGCGGCCCTGACGGAGTACAGGGACATGTAGAGACCCTCTGGAAACTTTTAAAACAGTATCAGATCCCTACAGTACTCTTCGTGAATAAAATGGATCAGGAGGGAACAGAAAAAGAGAAGATACTGGACCAGTTAAAGATGCGTCTTCATGAACACTGCATAGATTTTTCCCGGGACAGAGACCGGGAAGAATTTCTGGAAGAAGCAGCTATGTGCGGGGAGCCTGCGCTGGAAGAATATCTGGAAACAGGAAATATCTCTCAGAAGAAACTTGGGGAAATGGTAAAAAACAGGGAGCTTTTTCCCTGCTTTTTCGGTTCAGCCCTGAAATCCCTGGGGATCACGGAATTTCTGGAAGGACTGGAGGATCTTTTGGAATGTCCTTCTTATCCTGAAACATTCGGCGCCAAGGTCTACAAGATTTCCAGAGACGACAAGGGGACCCGGCTGACTCACATGAAGATCACCGGAGGAAGCCTGAAAGTAAAACAGCTGCTTTCTGGAGATGGATGGGAGGAAAAGGCGGACCAGATCCGGATTTACGACGGTCAGAGTTTTCAGACAGTAGAAGAGGCCGGGGCCGGCTGTGTCTGTGCAGTTACAGGTCTTACCAAAACCTGGTCGGGAGAAGGCCTTGGGGCAGAACAGGCTTCGGCGCCTCCGGTTCTGACTCCCGTGCTGACCTATGAGATCCGGCTGCCCCAGGGCACCGATGTTCATGGAATGCTGATTCGTCTCAGGCAGTTGGAGGAGGAGATTCCGGAACTTCAGATCCTGTGGAATGAACAGCTGGGAGAGATCCATGCTCAGGTTATGGGGGAAGTGCAGATTGAGATCCTGCAACAGATGATCCTGGAGCGTTTTGGCATAGAAGTGGAATTCGGCTCCGGGAATATCGTATACAAAGAAACCATCAAAGAGCCGGTAGAAGGGATCGGACACTTTGAACCTCTGCGTCATTATGCGGAGGTACACCTTTTGCTGGAGCCTTTAGAGAGAGGGGCAGGACTGATTTTTGCCGCAGACTGCAGCGAGGATGTTCTGGACCGAAACTGGCAGAGACTGATCCTTACCCATCTGGAGGAGAAACATCATCTGGGCGTCCTTACCGGTTCGGAAATTACAGACATGAAGATCACGCTGATCGCCGGAAGGGCCCACCTGAAACATACGGAAGGGGGAGATTTCCGTCAGGCTACCTACCGGGCGGTACGCCAGGGACTGAGAAAGGCAGAAAGTATCCTTCTGGAGCCGGTTTATGAATATTCCCTGGAGGTGCCTCAGGATACGGTTGGCCGGGCTATGGCCGATATCCAGCGGATGAGCGGAACTTTTTCCACTCCGGATATTCAGGGAGCATATGCTTTTCTTACGGGAACCGCTCCGGTGTCTGAGATGCGGGACTATCAGAGAGAAGTCACAGCCTATACCAGAGGAAGGGGGCATCTGTCCTTTGTATTGAAAGGCTATGAACCTTGTCACAACAGTCAGGAGATCATAGAAGCGGCGGCTTATGATCCGGAAGGAGATCTGGAAAATCCTACAGGATCTGTTTTTTGTTCCCACGGAGCCGGCTTTAATGTGCCCTGGGATCAAGTGGAGGAGTATGCCCATATCGATACAGGATTTGGGAAGGAAGAGGAGCCGGAAATGGAGATCCAGTCGGCACCGGCTCCCAGTTTTGAAGAGATCCGCCTGACCCAGCAGGAACTGGAGGAGATTTTTGTCCGTACTTAAAGAGACCAAGGTATAACCAGGAAGAGGACTTTGCAGTCAAGAAAGCTCCGGAAAAGACCAGAAGGTATAAGAAACAGGAGCCGGAGAAAGAATATCTTCTGGTAGACGGATACAATATTATTTTTGCCTGGGAAGATCTTCAGGAACTGGCCAAGGTGAATATTGAAGGGGCCAGAAATAAACTGATGGACATGCTCTGTAATTATCAGGGCTACAAAAAATGTACCCTGATCCTGGTGTTTGACGCCTATAAGGTGGAAGGAGGACAGGGAGAAGTCCAGAAATACCATAATATTTATGTAGTCTATACAAAAGAGGCGGAAACCGCCGACCAGTATATTGAAAAGACAGTTCATGAGATTGGAAGAAAGTACCATGTAACTGTGGCTACCTCTGACGCTTTGGAACAGGTGATCATCATGGGGCAGGGAGCAGCCAGACTTTCTGCCAGAAATCTGAGAGAAGAAATCCAGATGATGAACCAGGAGATCCGGAATCACTATCTGGAAAAGACAAAGAAAAGCGGCAGCTATCTATTTGAAAGCCTGCCGGAACATATGACAGATTTTATGGAAGATGTCCGCCTGGGAAGAAAAAATTTCGAGGATTTAGGAAAAAAGTCTTGACCTTCCACCTGGTAGAAGGTGTATAGAAAAGGTAAACAAAAAGAGAGGAAAGCAGCAGCTACCGGAGATATACAGAAGAAGATGTAGAAAGACTGAAAAGAATCCTGGTCTTTCGGAAAACAGATCTTTCAGTAGAGAGTATCGCTCTGCTTCTGGAAAAATAGGAAGAAGTATTGGAAGGTAAAATGAAAGTGCAGGAAGGAAGAAAATTTTCTCCGGCAGAAGAGATGCTGGGACAAATTTCGGATTTTACAGCAGAGTGTTATGGCGGTTCCGGATTGTTTCTTATCTATAACCTGAGTTTTTTGAAATACTGGTCAAATAAAAGAAAAACAGCAGAATAGAGTTAAATAAAAAAGCCCACGGGCTGTTCTGTTTCACGATGTTGAAAAGGACAGTTCCGTGGGCTTTTATCTGTAAAGACAGAGACGTACAAAAGCGCAGCGCCTGATATTTTAGTATCTTCTCCAGGTGCCTCTTACGAAGAGCAGCAGGATGGGAAAGATCTCCAGTCTTCCTGCAAGCATATCGAAGGTCAGCACCAATGTGGAAAAGTTTGAATATACAGAAAAGTTCTGGGTAGGACCGACCATTTCAAGGCCGGGGCCGATATTATTGAACGTAGCGGCTACAGCTGAAAAGTTGGTGATCAGGTCAAAATCGTCTACGGCGATGAGAAGCACAGAAAATGCGAAAATCAGCACATAGGCAATCAAAAATACATTTGTGGAACGGATGACTTCATGGTCTATGGAATGCCCGTCCATTTTCAGCTTTTTGACACTTCTTGGGTGTATCAGAGTCTGCAGCTCTTTGCCGATAGTCTTTACCAGGATCACCAGCCGGGATACTTTAATACCGCCTCCGGTACTTCCTGCACAGGCGCCTACCAGCATCAGGAGCAGCAGGATCGTCCTGGGGATTTCCGGCCATAGATTAAAATTTGTAGTAGCGTATCCGGTGGTAGTGATTATGGAACCTACCTGGAATGCAGCCTGCTGGAAAGCTTCCCCGAAGCCGGAGTACATATCTGTTACCATAACTGCGATCACAACAGTAGAAGCCAGGATAATGCCGAAGTACCAACGAATCTCTTCGATAGCAAAAGCCTCTTTAAATTTTTTGTGAAGGATCAGGTAATAGGCATTAAAATTGACACCAAAGAGGATCATGGAAATAGTTACCACTACCTGAAGGTATACCGAATAGCTTGCCATACTGTCGTTTTTGATCCCGAAGCCACCGGTTCCGGCAGAACCAAAGGTAATGGTCAGGGTATCGAAAAGCGGCATGCCTCCGATCAGCAGGAAGATGATCTCTATGATGGTCATTCCCAGATAGATCAGGTATAAGGTTTTTGCCGTGGAACGGACAGTAGGGGTCAGCTTGCTTACAGAGGGACCCGGGCTTTCTGCCTTCATCAGGTTCATATGAGAACCGCTGCCGGTAATATGAAGGATAGACAGCAGGAAGACCAGAACTCCCATACCTCCGATCCAATGGGTAAAGCTTCGCCAGAAAAGAATACATTTAGGAAGAACCTCTACATCCGTGATGATACTGGCACCTGTGGTGGTAAAGCCGGACACCGTCTCAAAAAGGGCATCTATGGGATTGGTAATAGAGCCGCTGATGAGAAAGGGGAGAGACCCCATAATACTTAGTATGATCCAGCTCAGAGCTACTGAGACAAATCCTTCCTTGGTATAAAATATTTTGTTTTTTGGCTTTTTATGTACCAGCACACAGCCGAAAAGTACACAGAGCAGTCCGGTGATCACAAAGGACCAGCCGCAGAATTCCTGGTAGATAATAGCTGTAATGCAGGGAGGCACCATAAAAGCTGCCTCGAAGAATAGTACATAGCCGATTATATATCTTACAATTGCATAATTCATGTCTGCCTCCGGTCTTATCTTTTCAGTATATCTTTTAAGTCTTTCAAGCCTTTAACAGTAGTTACTACGATTACTGCGTCTCCTACCTGTATGGTGTCCTGACCTCTGGGAATATGGACTTTTCCGCCCCGGTTAATGCAGGCCACCAGAAGATTATTTTTCAGATTCAGCTGAGCCAGAGGAATATCTGTTACTATAGAAGATTCTCTTACATAGAACTCCAGAGCTTCTGCCTGGCTGTCCAGGATCTGGTACAGGGTTTCTACATTACTTCCTACAGAATTGCTCATGGCTCTGACATACTGAAGGATATAGTCAGCAGTGATATACTTGGGATAGATCACGCTGCCAAGATCCAGTTCATCTACCACATCATCGAACATCAGACGATTTACCTTAGTAACCAGCTTGGCCTTAGAAACCTTTTTGGCAAAAAGAGAAAGGAAGATATTCTCTTCGTCAAGATTTGTAAGAGTTACAAAAGACTCTGCCTCTGCCAGTTCTTCTTCAAAAAGAAGTTTTTTATCAGTTCCATCACCGCAGATGATGGTGGCTTCCGGGAGAAGATCGCTTAATTCCTCACACCGCTCTCTTCTGGATTCAATAATCCTTACTTTAATCCGCATTTCAATCAGCAGAGAGGCCAGATAATATCCCAGAGTGCCGCCGCCTACAATAAGGGCATTTCTTACCTGATGGGTATGTACCCCGATTTTTTTGAAGAACAGGGCGGAATTTTTGGGAGAGGCAATGATGGATACCAGATCATTGTCCTGCAAAGTAAAGGAACCGGAAGGAATATAAACATTTTCCCCACGTTCCACTCCGCATATCAGGATATCGGTACGGAATTTTTCTATGACCTCCATAACAGACATTCCCTGGAGACGGAATTCCGGAAGAACTTTAAACTTCAGCAGTTCCACACGGCCTTTGGAAAAGGTGTCCAGTTTGATGGCAGAGGGAAACCGAAGAAGCCGGGAAATCTCCATCGCGGCTGCCAGTTCAGGGTTAATGATCATGGAAATTCCTAAACGCTCTTTCAGAAAATGTACTTCTTTATTGTAGATAGGATTCCGCACACGGGCAATGGTATGACAATCGCTGACTTTCTTGGCAATCAGACAGCAGAGAAGATTCAGCTCATCAGAACCGGTTACCGCGATCAGGATATCTGCCTCTTTTAGTCCGGCTTCGGACAATACCCGGATACTGGAGCCATTTCCTGTGATACCTAATAAATCGAGATCTTCTGAAAGCTGCTGTATTTTTTCTGAGTTGGTATCGATGACAACTACCTGGTGTTCTTCGTTGCATAGCTGTTCTGCAAGCGTCCATCCTACCTTACCGCAGCCAACAATGATAATGTTCATAGTTACCTCCAAATTAGTGATAAATTATTTGTAAAATATTATGAAAATATAAAAAAAGATTAAAATATCAGACCTATTATAGCACTGCCACAATTAAATGCAACAAGATATGATAAGATTTTACGAATTCCTTACATTTCCACAGGTTATTGTGTAAAATATACAAAAAACATCGAATGTATTTGATAGAGCTGTACGATTTTCATGAATGAAGGGTGAGGGCTGCCCGCATAAAGAGACTGGAGCATCCAATTTTCATTGTGGAGTGCTCCAGTCTCTGTTTTAGGAGGAACGATTAGCGATTCAGAATTTCCATGAATTCCTCTCCGGTAATCGTTTCTTTCTGATATAAGTATTCTGCCAGTTCGTCCAGCTTATTCCGGTTTTCTTCCAGGATTTTGCCTGCCTTCCGGTGCTGGCGTTTTACCAGTGCTATAACCTGTTTGTCAATTTCCGCCTGAGCCTGGGCAGAGCAGGCAAGGGAAGCATCTCCTCCCAGATACTGATTGGTTACTGTCTCCAGAGCCACCATGTCAAAATCCGGACTCATGCCGTAGCGGGTGATCATGGCTCTTGCCAGCTTGGTGGCCTGCTCGATGTCGTTGGAAGCCCCTGTGGAAGCAGAGTGAAATACCAGCTCTTCCGCAGCCCGTCCTCCTGTGAGGGTTGCAATTTTATTTTCCAGCTCTTCCTGGCTCATGAGATAGTGATTCCCTTCATCTACCTGCATGGTATAACCAAGAGCCCCGGAGGTACGGGGGACAATGGTGATCTTCTGGACCGGAGCAGAATTTGTCTGCTTTGCGGCTACCAGGGCATGGCCGATTTCGTGATATGCCACCACTTTCTTTTCCTGGTCTGTGAGAATGGAGTTTTTCTTCTGATAACCGGCGATGACCACTTCAATACTTTCTTCCAGGTCAGCCTGGGTTACGTATTCCCGGTTATCCCGCACTGCCCGGAGCGCCGCCTCATTTACAATATTTGCCAGTTCCGCACCGGAAGCGCCGGAGGCCATCCGGGCGATAGAGCCAAAATCCACATTGTCACAGAGGTTTACCTTCTTTGCATGTACCCGGAGGATGGCTTCTCTTCCCTGAAGATCCGGAAGTTCTACCGGCACACGGCGGTCAAACCTTCCCGGACGGGTAAGGGCCGGATCCAGGCTTTCCGGACGGTTAGTGGCCGCCAGGATCATAACACCGGTATTTTCTTCAAAACCATCCATTTCCGTAAGAAGCTGGTTCAGGGTCTGTTCCCGCTCGTCGTTTCCTCCTGCCCGTCCGTCACGTTTTTGTCCGATGGCATCAATCTCATCAATAAATACGATACAGGGAGCCTTTTCCTTGGCCTGTTTAAAAAGATCACGGACCTTGGAGGCGCCCATGCCTACGAACATTTCCACAAATTCAGAACCGGACATGGAGAAAAATGGGACTCCTGCCTCACCGGCTACTGCCTTTGCCAGCATGGTCTTGCCTGTTCCCGGAGGTCCTACAAGAAGGATTCCTTTGGGCATGGAAGCGCCGATCTTTTTATATTTATCCGGATTGTGAAGATAGTCTACGATTTCGGAGAGGTTTTCCTTGGCTTCGTCTTCCCCTGCTACATCAGAAAAGCGGATCCCTTCCGAGGATTTTACATACACTTTGGCGTTGCTCTTTCCCATGCCGAACATCATGGCGTTAGGGCCCCCGGCGTTTCTTGTCAGCCTTCTGGAAATATACTGGCCGATAAGGATAAAGATTACGATAGGAAGGATCCAGGATAATAAGAAACTCAGGATCGGATCGGTCTGTTTAATGATCTCTCCGGTGAAGCTGGCCCCTGAATCGTAAAGACGCTGGGTAAGCTCCGGATCTGGCATCATACCGGTCTTATAAATATGCTGATACTCTTTATCCGTGAAAAGAATCTGGTTTTCCTGTTCCTGTACTTCTACCTGACCGATATTTCCTTCTTCCGTCATAGACATAAAAGTGCCGTAGTCCACTTCCTGTATCCGCCGCTGGGCCAGCCAGGGCATAGCCAGGAAATTAAAGAGCAGCAGGACCAGCATGGCAACGACATAATAGAAGATATCCGGCCCTGCTGTTAGCATAACTGTGGAGTTAAAAATGGATAAAAGGAGATTGAAGTTATGGAACTTCTTGTGACCGTGGATAAAAATTATATCCCGCCCCTTCAGGTAATGCTTACTTCTCTGTATATGAACAATCCGGGGGAGGATGTAGAACTGTATTTACTGCACAGCAAATTACAAGAAAAAGAAATGGAGCCTCTGGAAAAACAATGTGTCAGACTGGGGTATAAATTCTTCCCTGTGAAAATAGAAGATTCTTGGTTTGCCCAGGCTCCGGTAACGAAACAGTATCCCAGGGAAATGTATTACCGCCTTCTCGCTCCCTGCCTTCTGCCTCAAAAACTTCACCGGATCCTGTATCTGGACCCGGACATACTGGTGATCAACTCACTGAAGCCCCTCTGGGAAACAGACATGAAGGGAAGACTATTCGCCGCCGCCGCCCATACAGGGAAGACAAACCTGGCCAATAATATCAATCAGGTGCGGCTGGGAACTACCCATAAATACTTTAATTCCGGAGTGCTCCTTATTAACCTGGACCAGGGAAGAAAAGAAATCCTTCCGGAAGAGATTTTCCAGTATGCCGGAGAACATGCAAAAGAGCTCCTGCTTCCGGACCAGGATATCTTAAATGCAGTTTTCGGCTCCAGAACCCTGGAGCTGGATGACTATCTCTGGAACTACGACGCCAGGAATTACAGTACCTACCTTCTGCGGAGCGGAGGCGTCTGTGATATGGACTGGGTAATGGGAAATACAGGGATCCTCCATTTCTGCGGAAAGACCAAGCCCTGGCAGGCTGGATATATACACAGGTTCGGGATCCTGTATAAACATTATATGCAGATTAACCGCCGTCTGGATCAGAGCCTGGCCTCCGGATTCAGGTGAAGCAGTTCGCCGGGAAGAATCTGTTCTAACTGCCGCACCAGCTTTTCCTGATCATAAGAGGGTGTTTTGCTGTATTCCAGCAGAACGCCTACCAATCCGCAGGCGTTAAACTGGAGTAGAACCTGCATATCCTCATAGTTTACATACAGATCCGGATGGTTGTGCCGTGATACTTCTACCATATAGGCTTTGGCAGCATCAATTAATAATTCCTCTATCTGAGCACGTCTCTGAGAATTCAGGAGCTTCTGAAACTCAGAAAAATGTTCTGTGCAGAAAGTAATAAAAACCTTGATGGCAGATCTAAGATCTCCTGCCTTCAGACTTTCATCCACCAGGCTATGGGTCTGCTGGCGTATGGATCATTCCAGAACATCCATGATATCCTGAAAATGACAATAAAAAGTCTGGCGGGAAATATGGCATTCTTCGATCAGGGACTTTACGGTAATATTGTCGATGTTTTTTCGGCGGACCATTTTTATAAAGGTCTCAGCAATGATGCTTTTCATATCAGCAGGCATAAGTATGTCCTTCCTTATCTGTAAATTTTTCTGTTAATATTGATTATAAATTATCAGAAAATAATTTGCAAAGATAAAAAGTTGACAATTCCTGAAAAAATGTAGTAGACTATAGAAAATAAGCAAAGGCGCCGAGAGCAGATGCTCTGGGCGCCTTTTTCCATTTTAAGGAGGGAGCAGGAATGAGAGAACTGGTGGAACATACAGAAGGAATCAATCGTCTTATGGCCAGGTTCGGGGTCAAATTCGGGATTTATAAAAACGGAGAATTTCACGAACAGCTATTTCCCTTTGACGCCATTCCCAGGGTGATCACCGGGGAAGATTTCCGGATACTGGAAAAGGGCCTGATCCAGAGAGTGGATGCCCTGAACCTTTTCCTGAAAGACATATACGGAGAAAAAAAGATCATTAAGGATCAGGTGGTCCCGGAAGAATTTGTATTTATTTCTTCCGGCTACCTTCCGGAATGTGAGGGGATCTGTCCCCCAAAAGGGATTTACAGCCATATTTCAGGGATCGATCTGGTGCTGGGAAAAGATGGAGAGTGGTATATCCTGGAGGACAACCTGAGAATCCCTTCCGGCGCTTCCTACCCCATGATCGCCAGAGAGATCTGCCGCCGGGTATCCCCAAAAACTTTCAGCAGCAATCAGATCGTGGACAACCGAAACTATGCAGAGCTTTTGAAGGAGACCCTTGACTGGGTAAATACAGGGGGCATATCGGTGATCATGACTCCGGGAAGGTATAATGCGGCTTACTTTGAACATTCTTATCTGGCAGAACGGACAGGGAGTGAGCTTGCTGCCTGCTCAGAGCTTTTTGTAGAAAATGATTATCTCTATTACCGGGACTACAGGAATACGAAACAGAGAGTAGGGGTCCTTTACAGAAGGATATCCGATGAGTATCTGGACCCATTAACATTCCTTCCCGAATCTCTTATCGGAATTCCAAACCTCATGGAGGTTTATCGAAAGGGACATGTGGCTATTGTAAATGCTCCGGGAAACGGGGTGGCAGACGATAAAGGAATTTATTATTTTGTGCCCAAGATGATCCGTTATTATCTGGATCAGGAGCCAATCCTGAAAAATGCACCCACTTATCTTCCTTATTATCCGGAAGACCGGAAATATGTACTGGATCATCTGGAAAAACTGGTGGTTAAAGATGTGGCGGAAGCCGGAGGATACGGGGTGATCTTCGGAAATGAACTGAGCCGGGAAAAACTTTCCCAGATGAAGGAGATCATAAAAAAAGAACCCAGAAGATTCATTGCTCAGGAGGTCATTGATTTTCAGGATATGAAGGTTTCAGAAGGGGATGGAACGGTACTGCGAAAGGCGGATCTGAGAGCTTTTGTACTGTCCGGAAAGGAGACGAAAGTCTGGGCCAGCGGCCTGACCAGGTTTTCCAGAACCCCGGATTCCTTTGTTGTAAATTCATCACAGGGAGGAGGATTTAAAGACACATGGGTATTATCTCAATAGAAAAAGCAGATCATCTTTATTGGCTGGGAAGGTATGCAGAAAGAGTGTATACCACGCTGCGGGTATTTTTTCATATCTATGACCATATGATTGAACAGCCGGAAGGCATTTATGCAAAGTACTGTAAAAGACTGAATATCCCGGATATTTATACTTCTAATAAACAGTTTGCCCAGGCTTATCTTTTTGATGAGGATAATCCGGATTCTGTAGTATCCAATATGAAGCGGGCCTATGACAATGCTGTGGTACTTAGAGAAGAATTAAGCAGCAATGTGCTGTCTTATGTCCAGCTTGCCCTGGATACTTTTCAGGCCTGTAAAAAGACCACGGCACCTCTTCTGGAACTCCAGCAGGCCATTGACTATCTGCTGGCTTTCTGGGGCTGTGCAGACGATTATGTGGATCAGGAAGACTGCAGGAATATTCTGAAATGTGGAAAATACGTAGAAAGACTGGATCTTTTCATCCGGCTGGATTATCACAGAGAAGATCTGGAAAAAGAATACAGAAAGCTGGTTAACCGGCTTTATAAAGCAAATTTAGATTATAATAAGGAAAATCTGAAGCACCTGGAACAAATCATTATGGATAAGGGCCAGCAGAAATCTTATGATCAGGAGGCACTGGGCTGCTTGGGAGGTTTGATCTCCTGAGCAGCCGGCAGGTGATATGAAAAAATTAAGATTTATATACAGAATGGAAATCCAATTTTCGTCTCCGGTGAACAGCCATTATTTTGCCCTGCGCTGTATCCCCGGAGACTGTTCACGGCAGAGGATTGCTCTGACAGAACAAAACATTTATCCTGCGGACTATCTGGCCAGGACAAAGGACGGATTTGGCAATATTCGGCTCAGCGGATGCTGTCAGGGACCTCATGAGACCTTCGGATATACCATAGCCGGTACTGCGCTGACCAGGGGGATGGAAGCGGTAAAAGAGCCCCTTCACCCCATGTACCGGTATCCATCGGCCTATACCCGTCCTGTTCCGGAAATAGCCGCCTTTGCCGGGGAAGCGGAAAAACTATGCCGGAAACTTGGCAAAGAACAGAATCTGGAAAAGGCCGTCTGTGTTATGGGAATGCTCTATGAGGGCTTTTCCTATGTGCCGGGATCTACAGATATCAGCACCACAGCAGGGGAGGCTTTGAAACAGGGAAAAGGCGTATGCCAGGATTATGCTCATATCATGACGGCGGTACTCCGGTATATGGGAATCCCTGCCAGATATGTGGCAGGATTGATGATCGGAGAAGGGTATACCCATGCCTGGGTAGAAGTTTATACCCGGGATGGCTGGTATGGACTGGACCCGACGAACAATCTGCATATTGACGAATATTATATTAAACTTGCCCATGGAAGAGACTACGGAGACTGTGTGACAGACCGGGGCTGCTTCCGTGGAACGGCCGGGCAGGTACAGAAAATTTATGTAAAGGTGGAGGAAATAAAAAATGACGGAAACAGTGGTGGCAATGAAACTGCCGGTGGATGAAAGCCTGCGGATCCGGAAAAACCGGGTCATGCCCACCCATCCCACAGGAGAAGAAAAGCGGATCGCAGTGGTAACCGGTACTCATGGAGACGAACTGGAAGGTCAGTTTGTCTGCTATGAGCTTCTTCGGAGGCTGAAGGCGGAGCCGGAAGGGCTGAAAGGGATCGTAGATGTATATCCGGCTTTGAACCCTCTGGGAATTGATTCTATCACCAGAGGGATTCCTATGTTTGACCTGGATATGAACCGGATCTTTCCGGGGAATGATGAAGGCCCTATGATGGAGTCTTTGGTCTGTGGACTGACGGAGGACCTGAAAGGGGCTGATCTCTGCGTGGATATCCATGCCAGCAATATTTTCCTTATGGAACTGCCCCAGGTGCGGATCAATGAGCTTACGGCAGAGAAACTGGTCCCTCTGGCACAGGATATCAATGTGGATTTTGTATGGGTACATGCCAACGCTACCGTGCTGGAATCTACTTTGGCTTACAGCTTAAACCAGGCTGGTACCCCTACTCTGGTGGTGGAGATGGGAGTAGGGATGCGCATTACAAAGGCCTATGGATATCAGCTTGTGGAAGGATTGTTAAATGTTATGAAGACCCTGGGGATCTGGGAGGGAGAAGTGGGAGAAATCCGAAAGCCTATCGTGTCCGCAGACCAGGAAATCGGTTATCTGAATGCAGACTGTGCAGGGATCTATGTTCCCCGGGTGCAGATCGGAGAACAGGTAAAGGAAGGAGACCTTCTGGGAGAGATCCTCAATCCTCTTACCGGAGATGTGGAGCAGGCAGTGAAAGCCCCTATTTCCGGCATGGTATTTACAAGAAGGGAGTATCCGGTAGTCTACAGCGGCTCCCTGCTGGGAAGGATACTGGGAGGTGGAAAAGCATGAAAAAGACAGAAATTTTTACCCTTAGCTTACCCTATAGGGAAGACCTGAAGATAACCGGATATACTTTCGGACAGGGACAGAAGTCTGCCTGCATAGTGGGAAGCATAAGAGGCAATGAAGTCCAGCAGCTCTATGTCTGCTCTCAGATTGTAAGGAAGCTTGAAGAACTGGAGGCAGCAGGAAAAATCACCAAGGATAAAGAAATCCTGGTGATACCTTCCATAAACCATCATGCCATGAATATCGGAAAGCGGTTCTGGCCTGTGGACAATACGGACATTAACCGGATGTTTCCGGGATACGATCTGGGAGAGACTACCCAGAGGATCGCAGCAGGAGTATTTGAAAAGGTGAAGAACTATGATTATGGTATCCAGTTCGCAAGTTTCTACATGCCCGGGGACTTCATTCCCCATGTCCGTATGATGGATACAGGAAAGCAGAACACCAGCCTGGCAGGTCTTTTCGGCCTTCCTTATGTGGTCATTAGAAAGCCCCGGCCCATTGATACCACCACTTTGAATTACAACTGGCAGATCTGGGATACCAGCGCCTTTTCTGTCTATACTGCAGAGACGGACTTCATAGACGAAGAATCCGCCCGGCAGGCAGTCTCTGCTGTCCTTCGCTTTCTTACCAGAATGGGGATCCTGAAATATAATTGCCATAACGGCTATATTGCCACCGTGATCCATGAGGAGGAACTTATGTCTGTCAGGACCAATACAGGAGGGATCTACAGAAGACTCTGCCGGCCTGGTGATGAGGTTTATACCGGACAGCCTCTGGCAGAAATCTTGGATCCTTATGAGGGATATGTGACTTCCACAATCTTATCCCCCACAGATGGGATTATCTTTTTCACCCACAAAAAGCCTCTGGCTACAGAGAACGAAGTGATCTGCAAGATTATACGGCGGCTGCATAACTGATAAACAATCCGATTAAAAAGATCAGAGAACTGGGAACTGCCTAAAAGGGAGCATATTACTCAGGACATCTGATCTTTTTGTATGTTATGCCTCAGAAGTATTGACGAAAGGGAGATTTCAGTATAATATATAGATGATAGATATATATAGAAGATCTATATAAAATGAAAATGTTGCGAAAGGAGGCAGGATTATGGGAGATGGAAAAATTGATAAAAGTCTTCTTTCTGGAAGCACCACTTTACTTCTTCTTCAGCTTTTGTCAGAAAAGGATATGTACGGCTATGAGATGATCGAAACTTTAAGAGACCGGTCTCAAAATATTTTTGAACTGAAAGCAGGGACTCTTTATCCCCTTCTTCACGGGCTGGAGGGGAAGAAGTATCTGGAATCCTATGAACAGGAGGCGGGAGGAAAGACCAGGAAGTATTATAGGATCACCAGAGCAGGAAGAAAACATCTAGAAGAGAAGAAAAAGGAGTGGGAGACTTACACCGGTGCAGTAGGCCGTGTCCTGGGAGGGCCTGCCTATGGAAGTATATGAGTATTTAGATCAGGTAGAAAAACAGATACGCCAGGAGGCTGTGCGGGAAGAGATCCGGACAGAACTGCGGCAGCATATCGAAGACCAGGCAGATATTTATCAGGAATCTGGCATGAACCGTAAAGACGCTGTAGAAAAGGCAGTAGAGGATATGGGAGACCCGGTGGAGACGGGAGTGCAGCTGGATATGGTCCACCAGCCACAGCTGGATAAAAAGCTGATGCTGGCAGTGGCACTTATATTAACAGCAGAAGCAATCCTTCAGATTTTCTATTATTTGAGGATAGAAAGACAATCCCCAGTTTTTTCTACTGCGGCCATGCTTTTGTTTGGCCTGATAAATTTTCTGTGGATGTTAATGTTTGCTGCAAAAAGCTTTTTTTCCCAGAAATTTCATGAAGCATCAACATGGTTTGGCATGTGGCTGTCAATTGCTGTTTTAGGAGCTGTTTTCGGGGGAGTGGGAATCAGCGGAGCGGAGACATTTGGCCGTACCAGCCCGGAAGTTCTGCAAAGAGCGGCAAGCATGCTCATTATTATGCTTCCAGCTATGTATGGGGGAATGATTTTTGGCTATCGGGAGAAAAAGAAGGGATTCCTAAGGCTTATGGTTATGTTTGCTGCGGATCTGCTTCTGGGCCTTCTGATTGGCGGCGGCATCTGTATGGCCTTTTTGGTGCCTGTTCACATGGCTCTCCTGACAACAGGGATAAAAAAGAACTGGTATGGGGAAAAAAGAAAGAAACTTTTGGGAAGGATGTGGATTCTTTCTGGCATTTTGTCCTTCACGGGGATTCTGGTATCTGTTCATCAATACGGATATAGGCAGCTATGGAAGGAGAATATATACAGTTACCTGGAAATACCCGATCTGCCCGGCATCCTGAAGGCCTTGGCCGGTGAGTATTTTCCAGTAAGCCTTTGCGTATGCGCAGCAGTAATTCTGGGGTTTTTTCTGTGGATGATCCTGGATATCCGGAAACTGACCAATGATCTGTGCCGGATACTGTGCCTGGGGATTTTTGGAGGCTTTTTGGTACAGACATTATATTCTCTGGGCTGCCTTGCCGGACTGGGACCATATGAATTTGTATTTTTTCCTTTGCTGTCGGTATGGTACAGCGGCATGGGCGCTATACACTGGTATCACTACTGGTTTCTGGGGATTTTCCTGAACTGTCATAAATCTGACAGGATTATTCCGAAAAAAATGAAATAAAGACCAATGTAAAAGGACTGCCTCAAAATCCGGAACAGGAAATAGTAGTTTCTTGTTCCGACGGATTGAGAGACAGTCCTTTTGACGTGGCATTTTTACCTGAAATGAATTCCGCTCCAGTAAACGTTATCCTTCACAATGGTCTCAGGAGGCAGATCCACGCCCTCCAGGGCCCATTTTTTGAATTCTTTAAAGCCTACCCGGTCAATGATATAGCCTACATGTTCTTTTCCCCCGGGAGCTTTGGGATCAATGAATTCTTTGGCGAATTTGTAAGTATTCAGGATTACTTTTAGAATGGTATCCTCGTCAGCCCAGAGAAGAAAATCTTCTCCCAGCCTTGGATTTTTCTTTCCTGTACGTCCCATAATGGTAAGACGGTAATATTTTTTCTGGCTTCTTGTCCAGGCCCTGGTGGGGCATTTGGTGACACAGACCCCGCAGCCTACACATTTTTCTGTGTTCCGGACAATCTTATAATTTTCCATGTGGAGAGCGTCTACAGAAAGCTGATCACAGCCTTTGATACAGGCGCTGCAGCTTACACAGCGGCTGGGATCGTACTGAGGTTCGGTCATGCCGATAATGCCGAAATCATGCATCCTGGCTTTGATACAGTCGTTGGCGCAGCCGGTGAGGGCAATCTTAAAATGCAGGTCATTGGGGAAAATAGCCTTTTCAATCCGTTTTGCAAAGGCCGCCGTATTGTAGTTTCCGAAAGGACAGACCCGGTTGCCCACACAGGCGCTGACATTTCTGGTTCCGGAAGAGGCGTAGCCGGTGCCGGGAACCTCCTGATTGATCTCCAGATTTTCAATAATAGGCTGAAGTTTTTCATTGACCTTTGCCATGTCCCGAATAGAGATCCCTTCAATCTCGAATCCCTGCCGGGTAGTGATATGTACCTGACCGTTTCCGTATTCTCTTGCAATTTCTGCCACCTGAGTCAGTACATCTGCGTTACAGGCCCCTCCGGGGACGCGGACTCTGGAGGCTACAATATCTCTGTGTTTGGTCACACGAAAAGCGTTCTTTTTTAACTTCTTTGTATTTACATCAACATGCATCATTCCAACCTCCTTAATCCAGCAGTTTTTTGCCTTCCGTATAATTAAATACCGGGCCGTCCAGACAGATATAGGTGTCTCCCATCCGGCAGTGGCCGCATTTGCCCAGACCGCAGCACATTTTCCGCTCCTGGGAGATCCAGATCTGACGGTCTTCAATATCCAGTTTCTTAAATTCCGCTACAGCGAATTTCATCATTACGGGAGGCCCTACTACGATGACAGCTGCATTTTCTTTATTTTCAAAAGTAATATCTGGAATATACTTTGTCACCAGTCCTACGTTCCATCCAGGCTCTTCGGCTGCGTCTACGGTAATGGTGAGATTCATTTTCTGATCTTCCCATCTTTTGATGTCTTCTTTAAAAAGCACATCTTTGGGCGACTTAAATCCTGCAATGACCGTAAGGGACTTTACTTCCTCCGGATGATTTCCGAAATAGTCGATGATACCCTTTACAGGAGATACCCCTGTTCCTCCGGCTACCACTACAAGCTCTTTTCCCCGATAATTTTCAGGAAGGAACCCGTTGCCGTAAGGGCCTCTCATAAAAAAGCTTTTCCCTTCCTGGTTTTCAAAGATTTCATTGGTCACTTTTCCCACTTTCCGGATGGTCAGATCTACATAGTCATCTCCAATGCCGCTGACAGAGATGGGAGCCTCTCCGTATTTTGGAACAGAGACTTCAAAGAACTGGCCCGGCTTTACCTCCCCTACATAGTGCATACGGAAGGTATATTCAATATCTGTATGGCGGATAACTTTCTGGATCTGGGACAGAAAAGGCATATAGGCGTTATTCATGGCTGCTCCCTCCAATCGCTGATAATTTATTTAAACATTCTATGTAGGAAATATACTCCGGACAGACATTCTCACATCTGCCGCAGCCTACACACATAGGATAGCCGAAGCGGTTTTTATAGTTCTGGATCTTATGGAGCACTTTAAAACGTATACGCTCTCCCTGATCTTTACGGAAGCTGATGCCTCCGGCAATGTCGCTGTATCCGTCAACCTGACAGGAAGCCCAGACTCTCCGCCGCTCACCGGCCTTTTCATTATCCCGGTAAAAGATATCCTGCATGGTGAAACAGGTGCAGGTAGGACAGACAAAGTTGCACCGTCCGCAACCGATACATCTGCCGCTGTATTCTTTCCAGATTTCATGGGACGCAATATCTTCCGGAAGAGTTTCCGGGATCGGGACAGCTTCTTCATTTTCTTTTACATACTGGATTTCCTGGCTGTCCCGGGGAACAGAGATCTCTTCTGCATAGGAAGAAAGAACTTCATCTTTCAGTTCCAGGTAAAGACCTTCTTTGGCAGGATGGGCATAGCCGTCATAGTTTTCAGCCTGATTGGTTCCCATGGAGACGCAGAAGCAGGATTTAAAAGACTGACTGCAGCCCATTAAGATAAATTTGGCGTTTTCCCGGATATTTTTGTAATAAAAATCTTCCGGTCCGTTGTGAAGATAGATCTCATCCAGGCGCTTTAAAGCATTCAGATCACAGGCTCTTAGGAAGATCAGCCGTTTTCTCTTCTCTTCGGGGATTTTTACACTGTTTTCTGTAAAATACATAATGGTATCAGAAATGGGCAGCAATGCTTCCTTAAAGCTGTAATCGGATTTTTCATCCCAGACAATTTCATCAAAGGACTCAATGATACCGTAGCGGACGATATCTGTGTCAGAATAACATCCGGTGCCGGCATAAAGCCTGGGAGCAAATACATCATAGTCTTTTTTCAGATTTTCCAGAAGCCGGGAAAGGGCTTCCTTATTCCAGAGATTTCCCATAAACACACTCCTTTACATTTTATAAAATTCGGCCAGGCCGTCAGGGTTGGGAAGGATAAAGTGGCGGTCACGGTAGCACAGCAGCCCTCTGGCCGCCAGGCTTTTGCAGGCTCTGGAAACATTCTCCCTGGGTACGCCTACAAAGTCCGCCATTAAAGTCATGGTAAAGGGCAGACTGATATAGACTCCCTCCTCCCGCCGTTCTCCAAAATCTCTGCCTAATTTCCAAAGCTTTGCCGCAATCTTCCGTTCTGTGACCATGCTGCCGGAAGTATTTTTCAGCTGATGGGCTAGACGCCAGAGATACCGCTCATATTCATCCAGTACCGCCTGGGTGAGAGGGAAGCTTTCCTTCATAAAGCCCAGAAAGCTCTTTTTGGGAATTTTCAGTACCAGGACCGGCGTGATAGATTCACAGGAAAGAGACAGGGAACGGGAACTGTTTATATCATGGTTCAGAAGATGGCCTTTCCCCAGAAAAAACAGGATCTTCCGCTGTCCGTGTTTGGTGATGTTGTAGACAGATACTTCCCCCGACAGGAGAAGGAGTACATTTTGGATATTTTCACCGCTGGAAAAAAGCAGGTTTTTTTTCGGTATATTCTGGATATGTCCGGCATTTAAAAGAGTCTGGACAAGCTCCAGGGGCAGACGGTGAAAAAATTTCAGGGCCTTTAACTGGTCGGCAGATATAGTTTCCATGACTTCCTCCTTATGGAAATAGATTCCTGATTTTAGTATAGCACAGAAAAGATCAGGTGTCTGTGATGTACGTCACAGTAGGCTTGGCATACCGGGAAACAAATCAAGATAGACAAATCCTCTTAGAATGGATTATACTGTAAGAACAGATGATAATATCTGCTCTGACAAATGGAGTATTGACAGAAAGGAAGTTTGTTATGGGAGAGCGATTGACCCAAAGCGATGTGAAAAAGATCCAGGAGGAGATTGACTACCGGAAACTGGTGGTAAGGAAAGAGGCCATCGAGGCTGTAAAAGAAGCCAGAGCCCAGGGTGATCTTAGTGAGAACTTTGAGTATTATGCAGCCAAGCGGGATAAGAATAAAAACGAGAGCAGGATCCGTTATCTGGAGAGAATGCTGAAAACCGCCACGATTGTTTCTGACACCTCCAAAACAGGAGAGGCAGGTATGAACAACTTTGTGGAAGTTTATTTTGAAGATGATGATGAGACAGAAAGGTATAAACTGGTGACCTCCATCAGAGGAAATTCCCTGGATAACAAGATCAGTATAGAATCTCCTCTGGGAAAGGCTATCCTGGGACATCATGAGGGAGACAGGGTCTATGTGAAGATCAATGACAATGCAGGTTATTATATTCAGATCAAAAAAATAGAAGATACCACAGATGATGAGGCAGACGCTATCCGGAGCTTTTAGCGTAAATACAGAATAGAGAGCGGATTCCCTGGCTGAAGAGGGAAGAACTGTGGCTGAGGTGAAGAGATGATTTACTGTGTGGAAGACGAGAAAAATATCAGAGAGCTTCTGGTCTATACTCTGAAAAGCAGCGGTTATGAGGCAAAGGGACTGGGCAATGGAAAGGAATTGAAAAAGGCGCTGAAGGAGGAAATCCCGGAGCTTATCCTGCTGGACATTATGCTTCCGGGAGAAGACGGCTATGCAGTTCTGGAGTTTTTAAAAGGAAGGTCAGATACCCAGGATATTCCCGTGATCATGGTCACTGCAAAGGAAGCAGAATACGACAAGGTCCGGGGACTGGAAGGGGGTGCAGATGATTTTATCACTAAACCTTTCGGTATGATGGAGTTTCTGGCCAGAGTCAAGGCAGTGCTGCGCAGGACCAAAAAGCAGGAACAGCCCAAAGAGTATCATTACAAAGGTCTGACTGTAGACATGAAAAGCCGAAAAGTCTGGGAGAATGGGAGAAGTGTAGATCTCACCCTGAAAGAATTTGAACTGCTGCGGTACCTGCTGGAAAACCATGGAACGGTTCTCAGCAGGGAAAAGATCCTGGAAAAAATCTGGGGATATGAGATTTACGGAGAAACCAGGACCGTGGATGTCCATATCCGTACCCTGCGGCAGAAGCTGGGAGATTCCGGCAGTCTGATCGAGACAGTACGGGGAGTAGGATACCGTATAGGAGAAGAAACATGAGACAGAAGATCATGAATCATGTAACGGTGCTGGTTGTCCTGTCTGTACTTCTGACTTACCTGGCGGCCAGCCTGGTCATGTACCATAAATACAGAGGAGACATGGAAGCAGATGTGATCAAGGAGGCAGAATATATCCGGTATGCCCTGGAAAATGTAGGAGAGGAATACCTTGAAAAAGATCTGGGTCAGCTGACTACCAGCCGGATCACAGTGATAAATTCCCAGGGAGAGGCAGTCTATGACTCGAATCCTGAGGGGAACCAGGAAGACTTTCAAGAGCTTCAGGAGTTTCAGAAGGCCAGGGAAGAGGGAAAGGGCCAGGCTCTTCGGTTTTCAGATACGCTTTCCCGTCAGACTTTTTATTATGCAGTAAGGCTGGATGATGGAGATATTCTCCGGGTGGGAAAGACCACAGACAGTATTTTTCAGACCATGGTTTCCAGTTTTACGCTTTTGGGGATCATTATGATCTTGATCCTGGTTCTGGGATTTCTTTATACGAAACATCAGACGAAAAAACTTATTGAGCCTATTAACCAGCTGGACCTGGAGAATCCTCTGAAAAATGTGGTCTATGAAGAGCTCCGTCCCCTTTTGAACCGGGTGGATCAGCAGAACCGTCAGATCGCCAGTCATGTGGAGGAGCTGCAGCAGGCGGAAAAGGTAAGGAGAGAATTCTCCGCAAATGTTTCCCATGAGCTGAAAACGCCTCTGATGTCCATTTCCGGTTATGCAGAAATCATGAAAAACGGAATGGTCCGCCAGGAAGACGTTCCTGAATTTGCTGCCAGGATTTATGATGAGGCTGCCAGGCTTTCCAGTCTTGTTCAGGATATCATAGAACTTTCTAAGCTGGATGAAAAGAGCGGCGAACTGCCTTTGGAAGTAGTGGATCTTTACGAGCTGGTCCAGGATATCTGCAGAAATCTCACCCTTCCGGCTAGTAAAAAGAATATTTCTATTCAGACAGAGGGCAGTTCTGTGAAGATACAGGGGGTCCGTCATGTGCTGTATGAAATGTTTTATAATCTGGTGGACAATGCTGTAAAATACAATCATGAGGGAGGCTGGGTGAAGGTTTCTTTAAAGCAGACCGAAGAAGGTGCTGAATTTGCGGTGAAAGACAGCGGTATCGGTATCGCCAGAGAAGAACAGGACCGTATTTTTGAGCGGTTTTACAGAGTGGATAAGAGCCATTCCAGAAAGACCGGGGGAACCGGACTGGGGCTTTCCATTGTCAAACATGGAGCTGCCCTTCATCATGCTCAGATCAGACTGGATAGCCGTCTTGGAGAAGGGACCAGCATCCGGATAAGTTTTCGGGTTCCAAAGGAGAGAGAGGAGTAGGACTATGGCGTATATAGAATTTCAGCATGTTAAGAAATTTTACGGGAAGAAAAACGAAGCGGTGATCAAGGCTCTGGATGATACGAATTTTGCTGTAGAGGAAGGGGAATTGGCCGTGATCCTGGGAGCATCCGGCGCAGGAAAGACCACAGCTCTTAATATTCTGGGAGGCATGGATCAGGCCACAGAAGGCGAAGTAGTCGTAGCGGGAGAACATCTTAACAAATTTTCCGAGAAAGAGCTGGTGAAATACCGAAGAAATGATGTGGGATTTGTATTTCAGTTTTACAATCTGGTTCCCAATCTGACTGCACTGGAAAATGTAGAGCTGGCAGTGCAGATCTGTAAGGATTATCTCAACCCGGAAGAAGTATTGAAAAAGGTAGGACTGGGCGACCGTATGAAAAATTTTCCGGCTCAGCTTTCCGGAGGAGAGCAGCAGAGAGTCGCTATCGCCAGGGCTATTGCAAAAAACCCCAAATTATTATTATGCGATGAACCTACGGGAGCTTTGGATTATAATACAGGAAAGCAGATTCTGCAGCTTTTGCAGGATACCTGCAGGAAAGAGCATATGACAGTTATTATTATCACCCACAATTCAGCTCTGGCACCTATGGCAGACAGGATTATCCGTTTCAAAAGCGGAAAGGTTACAGATATTGCATTGAATGAAAATCCAACGCCGATTTCAGAAATCGAATGGTAGGAAGAAAAGAGGGAAGAAAGTTATGGATATCAGAACAGAAGTTAAGAAGATGAAAGAGGACAGCCCTGTTATGGCAGCGCTTCCTTTGAAAACGAGGAATGGCGCCCTGGAAGCAGCAGCCAGAGCCCTGATGGAAAATAAGGAAGAGATATTCCGGGCCAACAGAGAAGACATGGAAGCGGCTGAAAAATCCGGCCTGGGCCAGGCTGTGATGAAGCGGCTGAAATTTGATGAGCATAAACTGGAAGACGTGATCAAAGGAATCCAGGATCTGGTCCGTCTGTCAGATCCTCTTTCCAAGATACAGCTGGCAAGGGAATTGGATCAGGGGCTGGAATTATACCGTGTTACCTGCCCGATTGGCGTGATAGGGATTATTTTTGAGGCACGTCCCGATGCCCTGGTGCAGATTTCTTCTCTCTGTATTAAAAGCGGCAACTGTGCGGTGCTGAAAGGAGGAAAAGAAACTGCAAGGACAAATAAGGTGCTCTTCAATCTGATTTATGAGGCCGTTACGAAGTCCGGCCTTCCAAAGGGATGTATGCTTCAGGCAGAGCTCCACAATGAAATTGATGAACTGCTGGCCTGCGACGACTGTGTGGACCTGCTGATCCCCAGAGGTTCCAATCAGTTTGTCCAGTATATCATGAACCACACAAAGATTCCGGTAATGGGCCATGCGGACGGCGTCTGCCATATTTATGTAGACGAAGAATATGATATGGAGAAAGCAATCCCCATAATCGTAGATGCAAAGACTCAGTATACCGCAGCCTGCAATGCTGTAGAGACACTTCTGGTAAACCGGAAGGCAGCAGAGAAATTTCTTCCCATTGCAGAAAAGGCTCTTACAGAGGCAGGTGTAAAGCTTCGGGGAACCAGAGAGGTGGGAGAAATCATTTCCTGCGAGCTTATGGAGGAAGAGGAGTTTCACCGGGAATATCTGGATCTGATTCTTTCTGTAAAGATTGTAGAAGATCTTGAAGAAGCAGTGGCTCATATTAATACATACGGTTCTCATCATACGGACTGTATTATCACAGAAAACAAAGAACATGCCCTGCGGTTTATGCAGTTAGTAGATTCTGCCGGGGTATACCAAAACTGTTCCACCAGATTTGCCGACGGTTTTCGGTATGGATTCGGGGCAGAGGTAGGGATCAGCACAGGAAAGATCCATGCCAGAGGCCCTGTAGGTCTGGAAGGTCTGGTGACCTATAAATATAAGCTTTTCGGTCAGGGGCAGATTGTGGGAGAGTATGCCTCAGGGAAGAGGTCTTTCCATTTTCGCGACTTTGATAAAGCGGAATGTCTATGATGGAAAAAGGAAGAGCACTTGGGCTCAGCCTTATGCCGGTCCTGATGTGGCTGTTTGTACAATGTGCGGTGGTTCTGGGATTTCCATCCATAATGAATTGGCTGGGAAGTGTACTTTCCGCTTTAGGGGCAGATACCGGAGGCTTTTACAGTTTTCTTGAGATTAATGATACCTATTGTATCTATATACTGATGGATGCGCTGGTTCTGATTCCTGGCGTACTGTGGTTTCGGCGTTTGCCTGCCAGAGAAGAGAAGAAGCAGGGGGGGTTTTTTGGAATCTCTCCTGGAGGTGTTTTGCTGCTGGTGCTGGCAGGGCTTGCACTGCAGCTGCTTTCCAATTTCCTTTTGACTATGATATTTACCGCTTTTCCTGAATTGATGGAATCCTATTCCCAGGTCCTGGAAAATCTGGGAATGTACAGTCCTACGGTTCTTTCTCTGCTGTACACGGCGGCAGTGGCTCCCCTTGCAGAGGAGCTGCTTTTCAGAGGGTTGACTCTGAGAATTCTAGAGGAGGCATTTCCCTTTTGGGCAGCAAATCTTCTCCAGGCTTTGTATTTCGGCCTGATTCACGGGAATCTGGTCCAGGGAGGATATGCTTTTGGGGCAGGAATGCTGCTGGGATATCTGGTGAAAAAAAAGGGTACATTGGCAGCCGGGATACTGTGCCATTTTGGAGTGAATTTTTCAGGAGTTATATTAGGACTTTTATAGGAGCATGAGCCATGAAACACTTACAGATGATGATAAAACCGGCGTCTTCAAACTGCAATCTTTGCTGCTCGTATTGTTTTTATGAGGATGAATGCAGAAACAGAGAAATACCTTCCTATGGCTTTATGTCTCCGGATACTTTGGAAGTATTGGTAAAGAAGGCTCTTGAGGAGGCAGAGGATTCCTGCACTTTTGGATTCCAGGGAGGCGAGCCAATGCTGGCAGGCCTTCCTTTTTTTCAGAAATTTATTGAATTTACGGAGAAATACAAAAATCCGGAAACCAGACTGTCTTTCTGCATACAGACCAATGGAACTTTAATAGATGATGACTGGGCCGAATTTCTGAGAAAGAACCGTTTTTTGGTGGGAATTTCGCTGGATGGCATCGGAGAAATCCATGACCGCAGCAGAAAAGATGCCCAGGGAAAGGACACTTTTAGGAAAGTATTAAAAAATGCAGAGTTTCTTCAGAAGAAACAGGTGGATGTGAACATCCTCTGTGTACTTACAAAATTTTTCTTATGCCATTGAGAGACTGGAAAGGCTGGCTGCCCGAGGCGGCAGAGTCTGAGCTGGGGAAAGAATTCTGAAAGATATGCAAAAGAAGACTTGAAATTTTTTACAGTTAGTGGTAGAGTGGTTATAGAAACATAAAAAATGTTTTTAAACAAGAAAAATAGTGCATTTCTCAAAGGAGGAACAGAAAATGGCAATTTTAGTAACAGGCGGAGCCGGTTTTATCGGAAGCCACACAGTAGTGGAGCTGCAGAATGCAGGCTATGACGTAGTTGTATTAGATAATCTGTCCAATGCCAGTGAAAAATCACTGAAGAGAGTGGAACAGATCACAGGAAAACCGGTGAAATTTTATAAGGCCGATATCCTTGACAGAGAAGCTTTAAATAAAATTTTTGATCAGGAGCAGATTGATTCCTGTATTCATTTTGCAGGCCTGAAAGCCGTGGGTGAATCTGTACAGAAGCCTTGGGAATACTATGAGAATAATATTTCCGGAACATTAACGCTGGTAGATGTTATGAGAAAGCATAATGTAAAGAACATTATCTTCTCCTCCTCAGCCACAGTATACGGAGATCCCGCTTTTGTTCCCATTACAGAGGAATGCCCTAAAGGACAGTGCACCAATCCATATGGCTGGACAAAATCCATGCTGGAGCAGATCCTTTCAGATATCCAGAAGGCTGATCCGGAATGGAATGTAGTCCTGCTCAGATATTTTAATCCTATTGGTGCTCATCCAAGCGGACTGATGGGAGAAAATCCAAATGGTATTCCCAATAACCTGATGCCGTATATCACCCAGGTTGCCGTAGGCAAGCTGAAAGAACTGGGAGTATTCGGAAATGATTATGATACCCCGGACGGAACCGGCGTGAGAGATTATATCCATGTAGTGGATCTGGCAAAAGGACATGTGAAAGCCCTGAAAAAACTGGAAGATAATTCTGGACTTTCCATCTATAACCTTGGGACCGGCAAGGGATACAGCGTACTGGATATCGTAAAGAATTTTGAAGCTGCTACAGGAGTTAAGATTCCATATGTGATCAAGCCTCGCCGGGCAGGAGATATTGCTACCTGCTACGCCAGTGCAGAGAAAGCAGAGAAAGAGCTGGGTTGGAAGGCAGAGTACGGTATTAAAGAAATGTGCCAGGATTCCTGGAGATGGCAGTCCCAGAATCCTAACGGGTATGATGACTGAGAAAAGAATCGGATAAAAAAGCAGAGGGATGTTCATATGAGCATCCCTCTTTTACTACTGTACAAGACTTTGATGAACATGCGGTAAAAAGTTTCACCTGGATCGAGCCAGCATGGATCTTAATATAATCTTTTATGTTCGTATACCGGCTCTGTAGTAAGCTGTACTCCCAGCTTTTTGAAGATTTTTTTATCTACAGAGGAAAGCATCACAGAGGAGTGTACCTGACAGCCTTTTAATTTGGGAAGCTGTTCCAGGGCCAGCTTGGCAATGTCGCTGGTGGCGGCGCTGCTGGAGAGCGCAATAAGAACCTCGTCCGTGTGAAGCCTGGGGTTTTTACTTCCCAGATATTCCGTCTTCAGTTTCTGGATAGGCTCTATAGCCACCGGAGAGATCACGTGGATCTTGTGCTGGATTCCTGCCAGTTCTTTTAAGGTGTTCAGCAGAAGAGCCGCAGAGGCGCCCAGCAGATCAGAAGTCTTTCCGGTGATGATCCGTCCGTCGTCCAGTTCAATAGCAGCAGCCGGACCTCCTGTCTGTTCTGCCCGTTCTTTTGCAGCAACTGTAACTTTTCTGTTTTCCGGAGAGATTCCAGCTTGTTTCATCAGCAGTTCCAGTTTGAAAACTTCTTCGTCAGTGCTTGTCTCTTCTACCCGCCCCACCAGAGCCTGGTAATACCGGCGGATGATCTCCTGCTTGGAGGCTTCCCGGCACACTTCATCGTCTACGATGCAGTTTCCGGCCATATTTACACCCATGTCTGTAGGGGACTGGTATGGACAGCTTCCAAAGATCCGTTCAAAAATAGCGCTGAGAACAGGGAAGATCTCCACATCCCGGTTGTAGTTTACTGTAGTCTCTCCGTAAGCTTCCAAATGGAAGGGATCGATCATGTTTACATCGTTGAGATCAGCGGTAGCCGCCTCATAAGCCAGGTTTACCGGATGTTTCAGCGGAATATTCCAGATCGGGAAGGTCTCAAATTTTGCATAGCCTGCGTGAATTCCTCTTTTATGCTCATGGTAAAGCTGGGAGAGACAGGTTGCCATCTTCCCGCTTCCCGGACCGGGAGCCGTGATCACCACCAGAGGACGGGAGGTTTCTATGTATTCATTTTTTCCATATCCTTCATCGCTTACGATGAAAGGAATATTGCTGGGATAACCTTCGATGGGATAATGGATATAAACCCGGATTCCCATACCTTCCAGTTTTGTTTTGAAGGCGTTGGCGCTGCTTTGACCGGAATACTGGGTGATCACAACGCTGCCCACAAAAAGTCCCCTGCTGCGGAATGCGCCTATGAGACGGAGTACATCGATGTCATAAGTGATTCCAAGATCTCCCCGTACTTTATTTTTCTCAATATCTCCGGCGCTGATCACAATGACGATCTCCGCATGGTCTGAAAGCTGCATTAACATCCGCAGTTTGCTGTCCGGGGCAAATCCGGGTAAAACCCTGGAGGCGTGATAGTCATCAAAAAGCTTTCCTCCGAACTCCAGGTACAATTTATTGTCAAATTTGCTGATACGCTCTTTGATATGCTCTGACTGCATGGATAAATACTTCTCATTATCGAAACCTATTTTCATATTTTCGTCGCCCCTTCTTTCCTGTTTTTTTTATTACTGCGTTAGTATACTACAAATACCGGGAGAAATTCTAGACCGGAAAGAAAAAATATTTTATTTTGTATATATTCAACAGGAATTTACAAAAGTTTAAGAATTGTGTTCTCTTTTTCATCATGTTCATATTGACTTTATAAACCTGGAATCTTTATAATATAAAAGATAACGTGAGGAGGAATGAGATGAATCAGAATCAAAATAATGATCCTAAAAATGACGGACCTAAGAATAGACAATCCCTTCTGGTGCTTCTGGTCTGCATTATGATCAGCCTGGTCTGCATAAATCTTTTAAGCAGGATGACCCGCAATATGACCAGCGAAATATCTTATAGTGAGTTTATAGAAATGTTGGAAAACGGTGAGGTGGAGAGCGTAGTCTTAAGATCAGATACCCTCACTATTACCCCTAAAACCCAGCGGTCCATGACCGGAACCACGGAGATCTACACCACTTTGATGGAGAATGAAAGTGATCTGACCAAGCGTCTGGACGAGGCCGGAGTGGAGAACTTTTCCAAAGAACCTCCGGACATGACTTCCAGTATCATCTACAGTCTGCTGAGCATTATTCTTCCGGTAATCATTATGGTAGGCCTGCTAAGCTGGCTGTTCCGCCGTATGAACAAGGGCGGAGGAATGATGGGAGGGGTAGGCAAGAGCAAGGCGAAGGCTTATGTCCAGAAGGAAACAGGAGTTACATTTAAGGATGTGGCTGGTGAGGACGAAGCCAAGGAATCTCTTCAGGAAGTGGTGGATTTCCTGCATAATCCGGGAAAATACGCCGCTATTGGTGCAAAGCTTCCTAAGGGCGCCCTTCTTGTAGGACCTCCGGGAACCGGAAAAACTCTTCTGGCAAAAGCTGTGGCAGGTGAAGCCCATGTTCCCTTTTTCTCCCTGTCTGGCTCAGACTTTGTAGAAATGTTTGTAGGTGTGGGTGCTTCCCGTGTGAGGGATCTTTTTGAAGAAGCTAAGAAAAATGCGCCCTGTATCATTTTCATAGATGAGGTAGATGCTATCGGTAAAACCCGTGATTCCCGCTATGGCGGAAATGATGAAAGGGAACAGACACTGAACCAGCTTCTGGCGGAAATGGATGGATTTGACACCTCCAAAGGACTTTTGATCCTGGCAGCCACCAACCGCCCTGAGGTTCTGGACCCTGCGCTGTTGCGTCCGGGACGTTTTGACAGACGGATCATCGTAGACCGCCCGGATCTGAAGGGACGGGTAAATATTCTCAAAGTTCATGCAAAAAATGTGTCTCTGGATGAAACTGTAGATCTGGATGCCATTGCGCTGGCTACATCAGGAGCAGTAGGATCAGATCTGGCAAATATGATCAACGAAGCTGCGATCCTGGCAGTGAAACATGGCAGAAAGGCTGTGTCCCAGAAGGACCTGCTGGAGGCTGTAGAAGTAGTTCTGGTAGGTAAAGAGAAGAAAGACAGGATTTTGAGTGCTGAAGAGCGAAAGATTGTCTCTTATCATGAGGTAGGACATGCTCTGGTAAGCGCTCTTCAAAAAGATTCAGAACCGGTACAGAAGATCACCATTGTACCCAGGACTATGGGAGCACTGGGATATGTTATGCATGTACCGGAGGAAGAAAAATATCTGAATACCAAGAAAGAGCTGGAAGCTATGCTGGTTGGCTATCTGGGAGGTCGTGCAGCGGAAGAGATCGTTTTTGATACGGTGACCACAGGAGCTGCAAACGATATCGAACAGGCCACAAAGGTAGCCAGGGCCATGATCACCCAGTATGGTATGTCTGACCGATTCGGACTTATGGGGCTGGCGGAAACTCAGAACCAGTATCTGGAGGGACGTTCAGTTCTGAACTGCGGTGATTCGACAGCCACAGAAATCGACCATGAGGTCATGAAGCTTTTGAAAAAATCATATGACGAAGCAAAACGCCTTCTCAGTGAAAACAGGGATGTAATGGATAAGATTGCTGCGTTTTTGATTGAAAAAGAGACGATTACCGGAAAAGAATTTATGAAGATTTTCCATGAGGCAAAGGGCATCACAGATCCGGAGAAAAAACAGAGGATCGAAGACAGAGAACAGTCTGAAACAGAAGAGGAGTTTGGACTTCCTGCCCGGAAGGAGAGTCAGGAAGAAGCTTCCGGAAACAGTCAGGAATAGAATACAGAAAGAAGAGCTGCTGCATTAAATAGATATGCTGAAGAATGTTTAATGCAGCAGTTTTTTATTCTACAGGACAGTATGAAGGACTGTCCTGTAGAATAAAATGCCCTGCAGGGGATTCGTTAATTAACAGAAAGGTAGAAGCGCCATGTTTGACATAGAAGAAGAGCTGAAAAAACTTCCCGCCCGGCCGGGAGTCTATATTATGCACGATGAGAAAGATGCGATCATCTATGTGGGAAAGGCCATAAGCCTGAAAAACCGGGTACGGCAGTATTTTCAGAAGAGTCGGAATCTGGGAATAAAAAAAGAACAAATGGTGGAACAGATCGCCAGATTTGAATATATTATCACAGATTCAGAACTGGAAGCTCTGGTATTGGAATCGAATCTGATAAAAGAACACCGGCCAAAATACAACACCATGCTGAAGGATGACAAAAATTATCCTTTTATTAAAGTGACGGCAGGAGAAGACTTTCCCAGGATCATGCAGGCCAGAAAAATGAAAAAGGATAAGTCCAGGTATTTCGGCCCTTACACCAGCGCAGGCGCAGTAAAAGATGTGATCGAGCTCACCAGGAAGCTTTATCATCTTCGGTCCTGCAGTCGAAATCTGCCAAAGGATATAGGAAAAGAAAGACCCTGTCTGTATTATCATATTAAGCAGTGCAACGCTCCCTGTCAGGGGTATATTTCCCAGGAAGATTACAAAAAGCAGGTGGACAGGCTTTTGGATTTTCTCAATGGCAATCATAAAGAGATTATGAAAGAACTCCAGGAAAAAATGTTTCAGGCTTCAGAAAACTTGGATTTTGAGGAAGCGGCACAGTATCGGGATCTTATCCAGAGCGTGGAAAAGATTGGGGAAAGACAGAAGATCACGAATCAGCACAGAGAGGATAAGGATATCATAGCGGCAGCAATGGACGGCGGAGATGCAGTGACACAGGTCTTTTTTGTAAGGGATGGGAAGTTGATCGGACGAGATCATTTTTATATGAAAACCGCGCCTGGTGAGGACAGAAAAGGAGTGCTTTCCAGCTTTTTAAAGCAGTTTTATGCAGGAACCCCTTATATTCCCAAGGAGATCATGCTTCAGGAAGAAGTAGAAGATCTGGAGCTGATCGCCCAATGGCTGGAAAAGAAAAAAGGACAGAAAGTGCGGATCCTGGTCCCCAAGAAAGGCACTAAGGAAAAACTGGTGGAGCTGGCCTATCAGAATGCCCAGATGGTACTTCAAAGAGACAGAGAGCGGATCAAGAGAGAGGAAGGACGTACCATTGGAGCAGTAAAAGAGATCGCAGACCTTCTGGGGCTTCCGGAGGTGAACCGCATCGAAGCTTTTGACATTTCCAATATCAGCGGCTTCCAGTCGGTAGGTTCCATGGTGGTCTATGAAAAAGGAAAACCCAAGAAAAGTGATTACCGGAAATTTAAGATAAAATGGGTGAAAGGTCCAAATGATTATGCAAGCATGGAGGAAGTCCTTACCAGAAGGTTTGTTCACGGCCTGGATGAGCAGGAGGAGAGAAAGGCGGAGAATCTGGAAGACACCTACGGAAGCTTCACAAGATTCCCGGACCTTCTGATGATGGACGGCGGAAGAGGGCAGGTAAATATTGCCCTGGAAGTGCTGCAGAAACTGAATCTGCAGATACCGGTATGCGGCATGGTGAAGGACGACCGGCACAGGACCAGGGGACTTTACTATAACAATGTGGAGATTCCCATAAGCAGGGACAGCGAAGGATTTAAGCTGATCACCAGAATACAGGATGAGGCTCATAGGTTTGCTATAGAGTATCACCGCTCTTTAAGAAGCAAGGGACAAGTACATTCTGTACTGGATGATATTCCGGGAATCGGACCTGCCAGAAGAAAGGCTTTGATGAAGCATTTTAAAGGGCTGGAAGGAATCCATGAAGCTTCGCTTAAAGAACTGGCGGCCATAGATTCTATGAATGAAAAAGCAGCCAGAGAAGTGTATGCTTTTTTTCACCAGAGGGAAAACTAAACTTCCAGAGGATTGTTGAACTTGCTCATACCATATGATAAAATAAGGATAGATTTTTAAGATAAACTGAAGGAGAGAGAGACATGAAAGGTGTAGAACTAAAAAAGATGATACAGGAGTTAAACCTGTATAATAAGACACCGGATATTGACATATCTGCAAAAAGAATCAACACTCCGGAGATTAACCGTCCGGCTCTGCAGCTTACCGGTTATCTGGAGCACTTTGCAAATGAGCGGGTCCAGATCATCGGCTATGTGGAGTATACTTATCTTTTACATCTGGAAAGAGAGGAAAAAGTAAAAGCCTTTGAACGCTTTGTTTCCAGCAAGATCCCTTGTGTGGTATTTACTACCATGACAGAACCTGATGAGGATATGCTGGATCTGGCCCATAAATATGATGTGCCTATCCTGGTGACCAGAAATACTACGTCTGCTTTCATGGCTGAGATCATTCGCTGGCTGGGAGTACAGCTTGCTCCCTGTATCTCTATTCATGGCGTTCTGGTGGATGTATACGGCGAGGGCGTCCTGATCATGGGTGAAAGCGGTATAGGAAAGAGTGAAGCCGCTCTGGAACTGATCAAAAGAGGACATCGTCTTGTCAGCGATGATGTGGTGGAAATCCGCCGTGTCAGTGACGTGACCCTGGTTGGATCTGCACCAGATATTACCCGGCATTTTATTGAGCTCCGTGGTATTGGAATCATAGATGTGAAGACACTTTTTGGTGTGGAAAGCGTTAAAAATACCCAGTCTATCGATCTGGTGATCAAACTGGAAGAGTGGAACCGGGACAAAGAATATGACCGTCTTGGAATGGAAGAAGAGTATACAGAATTTCTAGGAAATAAGGTTGTGTGCCATTCCCTGCCGATCCGGCCGGGACGTAACCTGGCAGTTATCGTAGAGTCTGCCGCTGTCAACCACAGACAGAAAAAGATGGGCTACAATGCTGCTCAGGAATTATACAGACGTGTTCAGGAGAACATGGCCAAGAAAAGAGAAGAGGGAGATGAGTAACAGTGGAAAAGTATTGTTTTGGAATCGATGTGGGAGGTACCACTGTCAAATGTGGGCTTTTCGAAAATGACGGAACCGTGGTAGATAAATGGGAGATCAGAACTCATGTAGAGAATCAGGGAGAAAGAATCCTGCCGGATATCGCCGATACGGTGCTGGCAAAGATTCAGGAGAAGGGACTGGACAAGTCTCAGGTAGCAGGAATCGGGATCGGCCTTCCGGGACCTATCGAGGAAAACGGGGAGATTGCCTGTGCGGTAAATCTGCATTGGGGCAGAAAAAATATTGAAAAAGAGCTGGGAGATATGACCGGACTAAGGGTAAAAGCAGGAAATGACGCTAATGTAGCAGCTTTGGGTGAAATGTGGAAAGGCGGCGGAAAAGGCTCCAAAAATCTGATCCTGGCTACTCTGGGAACTGGCGTAGGCGGCGGAATCATTGTTAATGAGAAGATTGTCACCGGCGCTCACGGAGCCGGCGGCGAGATTGGACATGCTTCGGTGAACCCTGATGAAACAGTTGCCTGCAACTGCGGAAATAAAGGATGCCTGGAGCAGTATGCTTCAGCCACAGGAATCGCCCGTCTGGCAAGAAAAGCCATGGAAGGTACCAAAAAGCCATCTTCCCTCAGATATTGTCCGAATGTAAGCGCAAAGGATGTGTTTGATGCTTATAAAGAGGGTGACGAACTGGCAGCGGAGATCGTGGAAGAATTCTCTGAATATATGGGAAGAGCCCTGGCGGTCTTTGCCTGTGTATCGGATCCTGACGTGATCGTTCTTGGAGGAGGAGTCTCCAGAGCAGGTCAGCCTCTGATCGACTGTGTGGAGAAACATTATAAGAAATATGCGTTTACTGCATGTAAGGAAACACCTATCCGCCTGGCTACTCTGGGTAATGACGCAGGTGTTTACGGTGCGGCAAAACTGGTGTTAAGTGAATAACAGATAAAATCAAGTTTTAAGCTTTAAAAGAAAAGGACCTGTTCCAAAAGCAATAACGGCTGAACGCCGATACGCTTTTGGAACAGGTCCTTTTTGTTCTTCTTTATATCCGGCTTATAGCCTGGTCAACGGACAGGGTTACTGGGTCTCTCCGCCAGTTTCACCACCGTCAGTTTCCCCGCCGCCGGTATCTGTACCGCCATCGGCAGGGGGCGTTTCGGTAGTCTCATCAGAAGGAGAAGTTACCTCCGGCGGGACTTCCTCCGGGACTTCTGCAGGAGTATCTGGTGTGGGTTCATCCACAGTTGTTTCAGAATCCTCTGAGCTATCCTCTTCGGAATCTTCCGAATAATCATCGCTGTAGTCGTAATCATAGCTGTAAGAATAGTGGCCGGAGCAGTATTGAGTAGGAATCTGTTCCGTATCGAAATATTCCGTCACAGAGTTGCAGCTAGAGGTAGCCAGCAGACCAGTATCTGTACAGATAGAGGCTTCCTGTACAGTGGAAGGCATTTTGAAATCTGTATCAGGCAGATCCGCATGGATCCTCTCCATGATATTTCTCCACAGAGTCTGCTGATAAGTACGGTAAGTTCCCTGGGGAAGTACTGTATTATCATCATAACCTGCCCATACAGAACAGGTATAATATGGAGAAAATCCGCAGAACCAAAGGTCCCGGTAATCATCAGTGGTACCTGTCTTACCTGCCAGATGCATGCCGTCGAACTGCACTCGTGTACCAGTACCTTCTGTGATAACATCTTCCATAACACTTGTGAGAAGGTAAGCGGTACTGGGCTTAATAACGGTGGTTTTTTCCGGTGTGTTGTCGATGACTACATTGCCGTCAGAATCCAGGATCTTTGTATAAAAGACAGGCTTGATATAGGTGCCGTTGTTGGCAATAGCAGCATAAGCCGCTGTAAGCTCTAAATTACTTACACCATAAGTGATTCCGCCGATAGCCGTAGAGGCGTTGTCATCATCAAATATCTCTCCGTTGATCTCTGTGGGTTCTGTAACAAGAGTAGTGAATCCGAATTTCTCCAGATATTCTACGCCCAGCTCCGGAGTGATCTCAATCATGCATTTTACAGCAGGAATGTTGTAAGAGTGAACGATTGCCTCGCGCATAGTAACAGTCCCGTGATACTGCCTATCCGCATTATAAAGGGGCTCTCCGTTATCATAGGTGAATGGCTCGTCCTCAAAAGTAGTGGCTAAGGACATGCCTCCTTCATTTAATGCTGCAGCGTAGGCTGCCAGAGGCTTAAAAGTAGAACCAGGCTGTCTGGTCGTATTGGTGGCTCTGTTCAGGCTCAGACTGGAGGATTTCTCTCCCCTGCCGCCTACGATCGCTTTTACATATCCGGTATGCTGGTCAATAATGCAGAGAGAAGACTGGGGCTGTGGAGTAAAATGAACAGTCTCCGCCACTACCTCATCACCCTCGGTCAGAATAGCTGCTTTATAGGCATCTATATGGGCCTGAGCGCTTTCCTGACTGTCAAATAAGAGTGTAAAATCAGAGCTCTCATTTTCGATGAAGTACTGTTCCAGCATCTCTGAACTGTAGTTCTCTTCTTCTCCATTGGCATGTTTTACAGTCAGAGCATAATCCAATTCTACCTGGCTTCCGGAAGGAAAATTATCAGGATCACTATATTCCTCGTCACAGATCTGCTGGATAGCCGGATCCTGGGTAGTATAGATTCGCAGACCGCCGCTGTACAGGGCGTTATATGCCTGCTGTTCTGGATAGCCTCTCTTATCCTGGAGATCCTGAATTACCTGTTCTGTCAGTTCATCAATAAAATAACTGTAAGTAGTATCTTCATCTTCGCTTTCTGCTTCCAGACTTTGGATCCTTTCATACACATTGTCCGCCAGACATTCGTCATACTGTTCTTTCGTGATATACTCCTGCTCCAGCATATGGTCCAGGACCTCCTGGCGGCGTTCTGCATTATTTTCCGGATTTGTTACAGGATTATATTTGGTAGGGTTCTGAGTGATGCCTGCCAGGACCGTACATTCAGACAGGGTCAGATCGCTGACATCTTTGCCGAAATAGTCTTGGGCGGCAGCCTGGACTCCGTAGTTTCCATTGCCCAGGTTAATGGTATTCAGGTAGTTCTGCAGGATCACATCTTTATCCTTTATCTGTTTTTCCAGTTCCAGAGCCAGGTACCATTCCTGGAACTTACGCTGGAAACGCTCCAAAGTGGACTCATTTACCCAATCGGTAAAAACATTATTTTTTATAAGCTGCTGAGTGATAGTACTGGCACCCTCTGAAAAGCGTCCCGTGGTAATGCCGACTACCCCGGCACGAAGAATACCTTTTATATCGATGCCATTATGTTCATAGAAACGTTCGTCCTCAATAGCAACCACAGCATGCTGCAGATCCAGAGGGATCTGGTCAATAGTCACCGGCATACGGTTTGAATCCGGCGCCGTCAGCTTCTGGAGCTGATTCCCATTTGAATCATAGACAAATGTGGCTTCTCCTACGGGAACGATATTGACTTCCGAAATATTAGGAGCGTCATCGATCAGGCCTCTCATTGCTCCGATTCCCATACAGCCTCCGATAGCAAGGACAGCGATCAGAGCGATGAAAGTAACACGCAGAATAGAAACGTTAGCTTTTTTTCCCATCATGGTAGAATGGGAGGACAGAGCGTTGCGTTTCTTATTCGTGGCTCGTTTTCCAAAATTCATGTAGTCTTGCCTCCTTTTCCCGTACATTATAACAAATGAGGTTCTCTAATTCAAGAAACTTTAAAATCCTCACAGTATTTTCATTTTTTCATCATAAATATTCCCTCTTCCAGGAGAAATATGCTAAAATGCAACATATATCAGAGGAAATCCATATCCGCCGCCAGGGCGGTATTGTTGAAAGTAATCAGAAACGAGGTATTCTATGCTGGAAGAATATAAAACAGTTTATGAAGGCGGGATGGGCGAGATCATAGAGAAAAAGTCCAGATTTATCGCTACGGTAAGGCCTGTTCAGACAGAAGAAGAAGCACTGGGCTTTATCGAGGAAATGCGGAAAAAATACTGGGACGCTACCCATAACTGCTTTGCTTATGTGATCGGAGAAAGACGGGAGATCATGCGCTGCAGCGATGACGGAGAGCCGGGAGGAACTGCTGGGAAACCTATGCTGGACGTTCTCCTTGGAGAAGAGTTATATAATACAGCAGTAGTGGTTACCAGGTATTTTGGAGGAACTCTTCTGGGAACAGGGGGACTGGTGCGGGCCTATTCAAAAGCTGTTCAGGAAGGTCTTTCCTGCAGCAGAGTGATCTGCAAACATCATGGAGCGCTGCTTGAGGTAGGTACAGATTATAACGGAGTGGGAAAACTCCAATATCTTTTTGCACAGAAAAATGTTCCGATTTTGGACAGTGAATATACGGAAACGGTAAAAATGCAGATCCTGGTGCCGGCAAAGGAGCTTGAGAGAATAAAAAAAGATGTGACAGAAGCCACCAGCGGGCGGGCCTCTGTCACAGAATTAAAAGAGCTTTACTATGCTGTTTCCCAAGGAGAACAGCTTCTCTTTGAAAACTGAATCAGCATTTTTCAGGCTCTGGATACTCCTCTCCAAAGGTTTCTGCAGTCATGGTCTGGATTCTCTGCTCTTCCATAGGACGGTCACTGTAATCGGTACGGGTTTCAGCGATTTTATTTACAACCTCCATGCCTTCAATGATCTTACCAAAGGCGGCATAGGATCCGTCCAGATGAGGAGCGGCCTCATGCATGATGAAGAACTGGCTTCCGGCAGAGTCCGGATGCATGGCTCTTGCCATAGAAAGAACCCCAGGGGTATGAGCCAGGTCATTTGGGAAACCATTCTGGGAAAATTCACCTTTAATAGAGTATCCAGGACCGCCCATTCCGGTACCCTGAGGGCATCCGCCCTGGATCATAAATCCCCGGATAACTCTGTGGAAGGTCAGACCGTCATAAAATCCGCTTTTTACAAGGCTGATGAAATTGTTTACTGTATTAGGGGCAACGTCCGGATATAATTCGGCTTTCATTACATCTCCGTTTGCCATGGTGATGGTTATAATTGGATTTGCCATATCTCAGTCTCCTTTTTCTTGTTGGTGTTCTTTGTATTATAGAAGAAAAAAATAAAAGGTGCAAGCCAGAATTTTGTATGCTATACTGGTTTGGTGAAGCGAGGATGAATTTTATGATAATAGAAACAAACAGTGCAAAAGAAACATTTCAGTTAGGAAAAAAGATCGGAGAGCGGGCTCTGCCAGGACAGATTTATACGCTGAACGGAGACCTGGGAGTGGGAAAGACTGTTTTCACCCAGGGAGTTGCCCGGGGACTGGAAATCCAGGAGCCGGTGAACAGTCCAACTTTTACGATCATTCAGGAATACGACGGCGGCAGACTTCCCTTTTATCATTTTGACGTGTACCGGATCGGGGACATTGAAGAAATGGAAGAGATCGGTTACGACGATTATTTTTTTGGAGAAGGGATCTGTCTTATAGAGTGGGCAGAGCTGATTGAAGAAATCCTGCCGGAAAAAGTGATCTCTGTGACCATTGAAAAAGATCCGGTCAGAGATTTTGATTATAGAAAAATTACTATAGAGGGATTGGATTGGAGGAAATAGGAGATATGAAGATTTTAGCCCTGGACAGTTCCGGACTGGTAGCTTCTGTGGCCTTGATCGAGGATGACACCCTTGTGGCCGAATATACCATGAATTATAAAAAAACACATTCCCAGACACTCCTGCCCATGCTGGATCAGATCAGGAATGCTGTGGATCTGGATTTAGAGACTCTGGATGCTATCGCTGTTGCAGCAGGCCCTGGTTCTTTTACCGGTCTGCGTATTGGATCTGCCACAGCCAAAGGGCTGGGACTGGCTCTGAATAAGCCATTGATCGGAGTGCCGACCTTGGAGGCTCTTGCCTATAATTTGTACGATACAGCTAAAGATACTCTGATCTGCCCCATTATGGACGCCCGGAGAAAGCAGGTGTATACAGGAATTTATGCATTTGAAGATCACAGCCTTATTACTGTAATGGAACAGGCGGCACTTCCCATGGAGGATCTGCTCAGAGAGCTGAATAAATTGGCAAAGCCTGTAGTCTTTTTGGGAGATGGAGTTCCGGTTTTTAAAGATATGATCCGCGAAAGATGTCAGGTTTCCTGCTCTTTTGCGCCAGCCCATCTTAACAGGCAGAGAGCAGGGGCTGTGGCCGCTCTGGGAGCAGTTTATTATAAGGCAGGAAAGCTTCAGACTCCGGAAGAACATCAGCCGGAATATCTCCGGGTATCCCAGGCAGAAAGGGAGCGGGCAAAACGCCTGGCAAAACATGGAGAGGCTTGAGATCAGGAGATTGGAGGCAAAGGATGTCCCAGAGGTAGCGGTTATAGAAAGAGAAAATTTTTCTTCGCCATGGAAAGAGGAGAGCTTCTATGAGGTTCTGGAAAAAAAGGAGACTATCTATCTGGTTGCCGCAGGAGAGGAAGAAATCAAAGGGTATATTGGGATGTGGACTGTCCTGGACGAGGGAGAGATTACCCAGGTCTCTGTAAAGAAAGAATGTCAAGGAAGGCATATCGGACGCAGACTGATGGAAGCTATAGAGATGGAAGGGCAAAAAGCAGGGGTTTCCTCTTTCTTTCTGGAGGTGAGGAAAAGCAATGCCGCGGCCATTCATCTGTATGAAAGCTGCGGTTTCTCGTCTCAGGGAATCCGGAAAAACTTTTACGAGAGACCAAAAGAAGATGGAATACTTATGAAGAAGGAAGCTGCCAGCCTTTGCTAACTTTACATGTAATTCCCACTGGGCTTTGAAAAAGGTCTTCTGTATAATAAGACAGGTGAATACGGAAATTTTCAATACTGTTTTCGATACCGAGGAGGAAGAGTATGAGAAAATACAAAAATCAGAAAGAAAATCAGGTACAGGAGATCCTTTGCAACTGCTGCGGAAAGAAGATCCGGATAGAAAATGGTATGGTTATGGAGGGAGTCTTCCATGGCCAGGTACAGTGGGGATATTTTTCACAAAAAGACGGAGAATCTCACAGCTTTGATCTCTGTGAGGAATGCTATGACAGACTGACCGGGGGATTCCAGATACCTCCTGAGAAGTATGCAGAAAAGGAATTATTGTAGCGCCGAAAAAACTGTGCTATGATAGGGAAGATACTAGGAAGAAACGAGGAACAGACAATGCTGGACGTATGCCTTTTAGGAACAGGGGGGATGATGCCCCTTCCAAGAAGAAAGCTTACATCTTTAATGACACGCTTTAACGGCAGCAATTTAATGATAGACTGCGGAGAGGGGACTCAGGTAGCGGTGAAGGAAAAGGGATGGAGTTTTAAACCGATCGATGTGATCTGCTTTACTCATTTTCATGCGGACCATATCAGCGGACTTCCGGGGCTCCTTCTGACGATGGGGAACGCAGAACGGACAGAACCCCTAACGCTGATAGGCCCTAAAGGTCTGAATCGTGTGGTCTCAGCTCTCAGAGTGATCGCTCCTGAGCTTCCTTTCGAGATACAGTGCATAGAGTTAACGAAACCGGAAGAAACTTTTGAACTATATGGTTATCATATTACGGCTTTCAGAGTGAACCATAACGTAACCTGTTATGGATATACGCTGGAAATCAAAAGACAGGGAAAATTTGACCCGGGGAGGGCTAAAGAACAGAATATTCCCCTGAAATATTGGAACCTTCTTCAAAAAGGCGAAACTATTACAGAGGGAGAAAATGTATACACCCCGGATATGGTGCTGGGGCCGGCAAGAAAAGGGATAAAGCTTACCTATACTACGGATACCAGGCCTGTAAAATCTATTTCTGAACATGCAAAGGATTCTGATCTTTTTATATGTGAAGGTATGTATGGAGAGCAGGATAAGGAAGAAAAAGCCAAAGCTTACAAACATATGACTTTCAAAGAGGCCGCCCTACTGGCAAAAGAAGCAGGAGTAAAAGAAATGTGGCTGACCCATTACAGCCCTTCTCTGGTACGTCCTGAGGAAGCCCTGCCGGAAGCCCTGAAGATTTTCCCTAATACCATTGCAGCCAGGGACCGTCAATCCACAGAGCTGCAGTTTGAAGAGGAATAGAGGAGATAAAAATGGAAAAAGAAGACGTATTGATTCTTGCAATCGAGAGTTCCTGTGATGAGACCGCTGCTGCAGTGGTAAAAAACGGCAGGACTGTTTTATCAAATATTATTTCGTCTCAGATCGAGCTGCACAAGCTTTATGGCGGAGTTGTACCGGAAATCGCCTCAAGAAAACATATTGAAAAAATTAACCAGGTGATCGAGGAAGCCCTGGAGGAAGCGGATACTACTCTGGATGATCTGGACGCTATTGGAGTGACCTACGGTCCGGGACTGGTAGGGGCTCTTTTAGTAGGCGTAGCGGAGGCGAAAGCCATCAGTTTTGCAAAAAATATTCCTTTGGTGGGTGTACATCACATAGAAGGCCATATTGCAGCAAATTACGTGGAAAATCCTGATCTGGAACCGCCTTTCCTTTGCCTGGTGGTTTCAGGAGGACATACTCATCTGGTTATCGTAAAGGATTACGGAGAATTTCAAATTCTTGGAAGGACCAGAGACGATGCAGCAGGAGAGGCTTTCGACAAAGTGGCCAGAGCCATTGGACTGGGCTATCCCGGGGGACCGAAGATTGATAAGCTTGCTAAGGAAGGAAATCCTTATGCTATGGACTTTCCGAAGGCCAAGATGGAGGATTCACCTTATGATTTCAGTTTCAGCGGCGTGAAGTCGGCGGTGCTTAACTACCTGAATAAATGCAGAATGCAGGGAGAAGAAATCGTGGCAGCGGATGTAGCGGCTTCATTTCAGCGGTGTGTAGTTGAAGTCCTGGTAGAGCATGCTATGGCGGCGGCTGCAGACTATCATATAGACAAGCTGGCCATTGCCGGCGGAGTGGCTTCCAACAGCGGTTTGAGAAGTGCTATGGAAAAGGCATGTCAGGAAAACAATATTCAATTCTATCATCCATCGCCGATTCTTTGTACAGATAATGGAGCAATGATCGGTGCTGCGGCTTACTATGAGTATAAGAAAGGAGTACGCCATGGATGGGATCTGAATGCTGTGCCCAATCTGAGATTAGGAGAGAGATAGAAAAATGAATTGTACAGCGATCGTGTTGGCAGCAGGACAGGGGAAAAGAATGCACAGCAAGGTGCAGAAACAGTTTATTACTCTGAAAGGGAAACCAGTACTCTATTACAGTCTTGTCTGTTTCCAGAAGAGTCCGGAAATACAGGATATTATTCTGGTTACAAGTGAAGAGAGTCTGGAGTTTTGCAGGAGGGAAATTGTAGATGCCTTTGGATTTTCAAAGGTGAAAAAGATCGTGCCTGGCGGAAAGGAAAGGTATGACTCTGTCTATCAGGGACTGGCAGCCTGTGAGAACTGCGATTATGTGTTTATTCACGACGGAGCCAGACCTTTTATTACAGAAGAGATTCTTGCAAGAGCTTCACAGGCTGTAAAAAAGTATAAAGCCTGCGCAGTAGGAATGCCTTCTAAAGATACGGTGAAAATTGCTGATGAGGAACAGATGATTGCTCAGACACCCAAGAGAAACCTGGTCTGGAATATACAGACGCCACAGGTCTTTGCGTATTCTCTCATCAGGGAGGCATATGAGAAGGCCAGAACAGATAATATGGAGAATATTACAGACGACGCGATGGTAGCAGAGCTCTATGGAAATGTTAAAATACCCCTTATTGAAGGCAGTTATGAAAATATTAAAATAACCACGCCAGAGGACCTATTTATCGCAGAAAAAATCCTGCAATCAAAAAGTTAAAAAAAATAAAAAAACCTATTGACATATCGCTTAGAGAATGATAGAATACTACCTGTCGCTGACCGAGCGACAAAGTGGAGAGATATCGAAGTGGTCATAACGAGGCGGTCTTGAA
>UQSX01000015.1 GCA_900543715.1 uncultured Blautia sp.
CTTGCATGTGTTAGGCACGCCGCCAGCGTTCATCCTGAGCCAGGATCAAACTCTCTGATAAAGTGTTTGTCCAGGTCATGATAAACTCTCGCTTATCCAAACCTTTTACTGTTTTTGGTTCGTTGAACCGTTTTTAAAAATGAATGTAAAAGAATTTTCAGTTCATGTGTTTCACTGTTCAGTTATCAAGGTCCCTGTCTTGCGACAGCCATATTAGATTATCACATCTTTTCTGGCTTGTCAAGAACTTTTTTCATTTTCTTGAAAATTTATTTTTTCAAGAACTTTCAGTTCTTTTTGACAGCTTTAACAGATTATCACAAACCTTTTCGTTTGTCAAGAACTTTTTTCAAGTTTTTTAATCTTAAAACTGTCAGCGGAGAAAGAGGGATTTGAACCCTCGCACGGCGTGAACCGTCTACACCCTTAGCAGGGGCGCCTCTTCAGCCACTTGAGTATTTCTCCATTGCCTGAATAATTTAAAATCATTCAATTTTCTGCTCTGCATGAGCAATATGTATTATACCTCCACATTTAGTTTTTTGTCAACTGTTTTTTGTAACTTTTTATTTTTTATTTCATCTCAGTATATTTTATATATGAAAAGAGAGTCCATGGAAATCTGTCCTCTGGACTCTCCTTTATGATCTTCTTATGTTTCCGTTTACTTTTCATTCTCTTTGATCACTTTTTCTATTCTCTTCTTTACTTCCTGAGCAATCTCCACTGTTTTCATATCTTTATATTCTTCATATAAAAGAGGTTCAAGAAAATGCACCTGCACCGTTACTTTCTCAATGGACTTTGTATCAAAGGATTTATAAGAATCGATAAGAGCAACCGGTACAATGGGACATTTCGCCTTAACCGCAGGTTTAAAGCTTCCTCCTTTAAATTCGTGGACATTATTTGGGTCTTTGGTTCTGGTTCCTTCTGGGAAGATCAGATAGTTTCTTCCAGCTTTTACTTCCTTGGTAACCTGAAGGATTACCTGCATGGACTGTTTCACATTTTCCCTGTCTATAGCAAAAGCCTTCATACAGGCAAAGACCTGTTTCAAAAAAGGAATATTCTGTATCTCTTTTTTCATGACCACTGAAAAAGGTGTAGGGCAGGCCTGTATGATAGCCAATACGTCAAAAAGTCCCTGATGATTTGGAAAAAACATAAATCCACCATCTTTAGGAATATTTTCCTGTCCATGGACATCAATTTGTATCCGGCCTCCTGTTATTGCCCGGTTATCAATAAATCTCAGTAATTTATATCTTTCTTCTTCTGTATATTTGTCTACATGGCTTGCATAATAACACAATTTGCACCAATAATAGGGAACAAAAATAATATTATACGCCACCATTAATAGAATTCTCTTCACTTTTTTATGCTCACTTTCTATTTTTATTTCCACAGGCATTTATCCTGCTGTTCTTGCCTGCATACACTTTGAACAATTGCTGCAGCTTTTTTGCAAAAAGAAGTGTGCATTAAAAAATTTTTTTGAATCTTAATGCACACTCCTGACAGAGCCTTTTTCTTCTTATGTATCATTTGCCTGCTGGCTGAAACGTTTGTCCAATTCTTCTTTATAGGAAGGATAGTTTTTCTTAAACTCTTCGAGGTCCTTTTCATAATTTTTATAAGTGGACGTTCCCATAAATTTTTCGTATGCGGACCTGGAATACTTGCTCATTTCCTCTGTTACATCTTTAGCCGGAACCACACAATATGTTTTATCTTTCTTATTAACAAAATAAAAAGATAAAGCCGGATATTTTTTATCCCCATCCTCCGTCTCAAAATTGTATCGAACATATATCAGCTGACTGTCTCCGCTCTTTCCAAGGCAGTCTGACTTTTCAAAATCTATACTCTCTGCCTGATATGCTTTGAACAGCCGAAGATTATAATCCATTTCCTTCTGTATGTCCTCCTGAGCATCTTCATCCGTATCTATCCCATAACATTCTTTAACAGCCTGGATATCTTGTTCCTGATAAGAACGGATCAGCGATTTTACCACGGATTCCGGAGATTTGGTGTCCACTCCTTCCTGACCGCAGCCCCAAAAAATGAACATACAGATGGAGACAGTCAAAATAAATATAACCCCTTTTTTTATTATTGACATGAAACTTTTTTATTCCTCTCCTCTTTCAGAAACTTCTTCCTTCTTGTTCACTTCATCATCTTTATCTCTTACTTTCGCAATGCTTGCCACAGTAATATCATCCTTCAGATCCATCAGTTTTACCCCTGATGTGATCCTTCCAAGTATAGAAATATCTTTACACTCCAGTCGTATAATAATTCCTTCTGTAGTGATCAGCATGATCTCATTATCGCTGTTTACAGCTTTCACACCGATAACATTTCCTGTCTTTTCTGTGATCTTATAGCATTTAACTCCCTTTCCGCCTCTGTTCTGACGAGTAAATTCACCTACAGATGTACGTTTTCCAAGACCATTCTCTGATACGATCAGCAGATAATCTCCCTGACAGGTAAGCTGCATACCGATTACCTCATCTTCTTCCATAAGGTTGATTCCCCTTACTCCCATAGAAACCCTGCCGGTAACTCTTACGTCTGTCTCATTAAAACGGATACATTGTCCGAATTTTGTCACCAGGATAATATCTTTCTTATTATCCGTAAATTTCACTTCAATAAGTTCATCATCTTCCCGCAAAGCAATAGCTGCCAGACCTGTTTTTCTTACATTTGCGTAATCTTCAATAGGCGTTTTCTTAACAAGTCCGTTTTTCGTTGCCATAAACAGGAAATTGCCTTTTTTGAACTCGTTTATCGGAATCACTGCCGTGATCTTTTCCTCTGGCTGAAGCTGGAGCAGATTGATGATCGCCGTTCCTCTGGCCGTTCTGCTGGCTTCCGGAATCTCATAAGCTTTTATCCGGTACACCCTTCCTGTACTGGTAAAGAACATGAGATAATGATGAGTCGTCGTCATCAGCAGTTCTTCGATATAATCATCTTCTATAGTGGACATTCCTTTAATACCCTTACCGCCTCTGTTCTGGCTTCGGAAGTTATCCACGGTCATTCTCTTTATGTAGCCTAGTTTTGTCATGGCTATGACGGTGTTTTCTTTCGGAATCAGATCTTCCATAGAAATATCATATTCATCGTATCCGATAGAAGTCCTTCTGTCATCCCCGTATTTCTCCGCAATAGCAAGAATTTCCTCCCGAATCACCCGAAGAAGCAGGTTTCTGTCTGACAAGATGGCTTTCAGCTCTCTGATCTTCACCTCAAGATCATTAAATTCGTTCTGAAGACGCTCTCTCTCCATTCCTGTGAGCTGATACAGTCTCATATTGACAATTTCCTGAGCCTGAACATCTGTAAAGCCAAAGGTCTCCATTAAGGTATCCTTGGCCTCCTGTCTTGTCTTAGAATTCCGGATGATCTGGATCACCTGATCGATCACATCTAATGCCTTCAGTAATCCGGAAACAATGTGTGCCCTGGCTTCCGCCTTATTCAGATCATACTGGGTCCTTCTGGTAACCACATCTTCCTGATGGTCCAGATAATGATTCAGCATTTCCAGAAGACTCATAACCTTTGGGGTATTTCCCACCAGAGCCAGCATAATCACACCAAAGGTATCCTGAAGCTGGGTATGCTTATAAAGCTGGTTTAAAATCACATTAGCATTGGCATCTCTTCTCAATTCAATACAGATCCGCATCCCTTCACGGTTGGAGTGGTCGTTGATGGCCGTAATGCCCTCCACCTTTTTATCTCTTACCAGCTCTGCGATCTTCTCGATAAGTCTGGCCTTATTTACCATGTACGGCAGCTCTGTGACAATGATCTGAGTCTTGCCGTTTGCCATTGTCTCTATATCTGTCACTGCACGTACCCGGATCTTTCCTCTTCCCGTCCGGTAAGCCTCTTCAATTCCTCTGGTTCCCAGGATAGTGGCTCCAGTTGGAAAATCAGGTCCCTTGACGATGGAAAGGATTTCTTCAATGGTAGTCTCCCTGTTTTCTTCAATCTGGTTGTCAATGATCTTGACTACCGCATTGATGATCTCCCTCAGGTTATGAGGGGGGATGTTGGTTGCCATGCCTACGGCAATACCGGAAGTCCCGTTTGCCAGAAGGTTTGGATATCTGGAAGGCAGCACTGTAGGCTCTTTCTCTGTACCGTCAAAATTCGGCACAAAATCTATGGTATTTTTATTAATGTCTGCCAGCATTTCCATGGAAATCTTGCTTAATCTGGCCTCTGTATAACGCATGGCTGCCGCTCCATCCCCGTCTACAGAACCAAAATTTCCATGTCCGTCTACCAGAGGATATCTGGTAGACCAGTCCTGGGCCATATTTACCAGGGCGCCGTAAATCGAGCTGTCACCATGGGGATGATATTTACCCATGGTATCGCCGACGATACGGGCACATTTCCTGTGAGGCTTGTCCGGACCGTTATTTAACTCTATCATCGAATACAGAATTCTTCTCTGCACCGGCTTCAGACCGTCTCTAACATCAGGAAGGGCCCTGGAGGCGATAACGCTCATAGCGTACTCAATATAGGATTCCTCCATTTTTTTCTGCAGGTCAACTTCCTGGACTTTGTCAAAAATATTATCTTCCATCTGGTTTCTCCTTTAGATCTGATATTCTCTTAAATATCCAGATTCTTTACATACTTGGCGTTCTCTTCGATAAATTCCCTTCTGGGCTCTACCTTGTCCCCCATTAAGGTGGTAAATGTCAGATCCAGTTCAGAGGTGGAATCCTCGTCCATCACAACTCTCATCAGAATTCTTCTCTCCGGATCCATAGTAGTCTCCCACAGCTGGTCCGCGTCCATCTCTCCCAGACCTTTATAACGCTGGATGCTGCAGCCTTCCAGACCAATCTCCTTAAGGATATCCGCCTGTTCCTGTTCCGTATAGGCATAATAGATCTTCCGGTTTTTCTCCAGTTTAAATAAAGGCGGTTTTGCCAGGTACACATATCCCTGTTTGATCAGTTCAGGCATGAATCTGTACAGGAATGTCAGCAGGAGGGTTGCAATATGAGCACCGTCTACATCGGCATCCGTCATGATAATAATCTTGTGGTATCTCAGTTTGGTAATATCAAAATCCTCATGGATTCCTGTTCCGAAAGCCGTGATCATAGCTTTTATCTCTGCATTTGCATAGATTTTATCAAGTCTCGCTTTCTCTACATTCAGGATCTTTCCTCTCAGCGGAAGGATGGCCTGGGTAGCCCGGCTTCTTGCAGTCTTGGCAGATCCGCCTGCAGAGTCACCCTCTACGATATATATCTCGCACTTGCTTGGATCTTTATCTACACAGTCTGCCAGTTTTCCCGGAAGTGACATACCGTCCAGGGCAGACTTGCGCCTTGTCAGCTCTCTGGCCTTTCTGGCAGCGTCTCTGGCTCTCTGGGAAAGAATGGATTTCTCCACGATGATCTTTGCCACCGCCGGATTCTGCTCCAGATAAATTTCAAGCTGGCTGCTGACAATATTGTCCACAGCTCCTCTGGCCTCACTGTTTCCCAGCTTCTGCTTTGTCTGCCCCTCAAACTGAGGATCTTCAATCTTTACACTGATAATGGCGGTGAGTCCTTCCCTGATATCTTCACCGGACAGATTCTGCTCATTTTCCTTTAACAGCTTATTTTTTCTGGCATAATCATTAAACGTTTTCGTAAGTGCATTCCGGAATCCCATAATATGGGTTCCGCCCTCAGGAGTTGTAATATTATTTACAAAACCGTAGGTATTCTCTGTATAAGCGTCGTTATGCTGCATGGCCACTTCCACCATAACTCCGTCTTTTGTTCCCTCAAAGTAGAGAATATCCTCGTATAAAGGAGTTGCGCTCCTGTTCAGGTACTGGACAAACTCCCGGATTCCGCCCTCATAATGGAAAGAAACTTCTTTTGCTTCCTCTTCCCTCTTGTCTCTTGCAATGATCTTCAGTCCTTTGGTGAGAAATGCGATCTCACGGAAACGATGTTTTAAGGTATTGAAATCAAAAACTGTTTCTTCAAATATCTCCGGATCCGGATGGAAGGAAACCGTAGTTCCTGTCCGGCCCGGCTCGCAGTCTCCCACTACCTTCAGGCTGTACATAGCCTTGCCTCTTTCATACCGCTGCTGATAGATCTTTCCTTCGTGATAGATCTTTACCTCCAGCCAGGTAGAAAGTGCATTTACTACAGAAGCACCTACGCCATGAAGGCCGCCGGATACCTTGTATCCCCCGCCTCCAAACTTTCCACCCGCATGGAGAATGGTAAATACCACCTCTACTGCAGGAATGCCTGCTTTATGATTGATCCCCACAGGGATACCTCTTCCGTTATCTATAACTGTGATAGAATTATCCTCATTGATCGACACATCAATAGTATCACAAAAACCAGCCAAAGCTTCATCCACCGCATTGTCTACGATCTCGTAGACCAGGTGATGAAGACCTCTGGACGAGGTACTTCCAATATACATACCAGGCCTTTTTCTTACCGCTTCCAGGCCTTCCAGAATCTGGATCTGGTCGGCGCCGTACTCTGTATTCATTTCTGTACTCATGTAATTCCTCCTGTAAACCGGCCTGTGCCGGGAATAATAGCCGTCTGTCAGTTTTATGTAAACCCTTAAGAAGGACAGTACACTTTCCCGTCAACTACCTTAAATATTTTATTTATATGAAACCTCTTGTCAATGAAATCATCCAGTCCCGTACAGGTGATCATCGTCTGTATCTGGCTGATACTGTTTAAAAGATAATTCTGCCGGCTGGAATCCAGTTCAGACAATACATCATCCAGCAAAAGCACCGGCATATCTTTTATCCTTTTTTTTACCATATATATTTCTGAAAGTTTCAGAGACAGGGCAGCGGTCCGCTGCTGTCCCTGTGAACCGTATTTTCTGATATCCATTCCATTTATCTTCACACAAAGGTCGTCTCTGTGAGGACCTGACGAAGTCATTTTAAAACGACAGTCCCTCTCCCGGTTCTGGGAAAGTATGGAAAGAAAATTTTCTTCTAAAGTGCTTGGCTCGTAGATCAGCTGGATTTCTTCCTTTCCGCCTGTAATATTGCGGTGGATCTCCTCAATGATCCCATTCATCTCACTTACGAAATCTCTTCTGCTCCTGATAATGGAAGAACCGTAATGAGCAAGCTGTTCATCCCACACTTCCAGAGTACTCATAAGAGAAGGCTGAAAGGAAAGATCCTTTAGCAGCTTATTTCTCTGATTCAAAATATGATTGTAATTGGAAAGATCCGAAAGATAAAGCTTATTAAGTTGACATAATTCCAGATCTATAAATCGTCTTCTCTCTCCCGGGCCGTTCTTTATAATGTTTAAGTCCTCCGGAGAAAAAAATACAAGGTTCAGGATACCGAATAATTCCCCTGCTTTTCGTATGGGAATCCCGTCAATGGCAATTCCCTTTGACTTGTTTTTCTTCAGATGCATGTCAATTTTCCGGGAAATCCCCTCTTTTTTTACAAACATCCGGATATGGGCCTCATCAGAATCAAACTGGATCATTTCCCGGTCTTTGCTTCCTCTGTGGGATTTTGTGGTTCCGCAAAGATAAACCGCTTCCAGAATATTTGTTTTTCCCTGGGCATTATCCCCGTAAAAAATATTGGTCCCTCTGTCAAAAGTAAGGGAAAGAGTCTCGTAATTCCTGTAATTTTTCAGCTCTATGGATTCAATATACATAGGTCAGACAACTTCTCCCGGATCATTTCTCGATCCGGATCTCCTCTCCATTATAAAAAACCACATCTCCTTCATAGAGCTTCCGTCCTCTTCTGGTCTCCGTCTCCTGATTGACCTTTACCTCTCCATCCTGGATCACATACTTAGCCTCTACTCCGTCTTCTACCAGGTTTGCGGCTTTCAAAGCCTGTCCAAGCTTTATATATTCTTCTTTTAACTTGATAATTTCCATTTTTTCCCCTTTTAGTCTGTTCCTAAGGAACTGTCTTTCTGTTTCAGCTTTAAAACCCTCAATTATCTGCCTGCAGCGTTAAAATTCACCGGCAGGATCAGATAAATATACTGCTGGGCCTCATCCCGGATAAAACAGGGCGCTTTAGGATTCATAAGATAAATACTGATCTCCTCATCGTCAATGACCTTCAGAGCGTCGATCAGAAATTTCGGATTAAATCCGATCATAATGTCCTTGCCCTCTTTTTCGATATCTATATCTTCCTTCATGGAACCGATCTGAGAATCTATGCTCAGTTCCATCTGCCCGTCTTCGATATTGATGATAATAGGCTTTTTATCTCCCTCTTTTACAAGAAGAGTAGCTCTGTCAATACAGTCTAAGAATTCCTTTTTATTGATTTTTACCTTAGTTTCATAATCACTGGAAAGCATCTGATCAATTTTGAAGTACTCTCCTTCGATCAAGCGGGATACCACGGTGGTATCGTCAAACTCAAAAAGAATATGATTGGAGGAAAGGTAGATATCTACCATATCTTCCAATTCACCGGATAAAATTTTGCTGATCTCATTTAATGTTTTTCCGGGAACGATCACTTTCCGGTCTTCACACTCTTCTTTTAAAGGAACGCGGCGTATAGAAATCCTGTGTCCATCCAGAGAAATTACCCGAAGCCGGTTATCCTCGATCTGAAACAGTTCTCCTGTCATTAATTTATTATTTTCATTTAATGCGATAGAAAAAATAGTCTGGCGGATGATTTCTTTTAAAGTAAACTGTGAAACCCGTATACAGTCATTTTTTTCGATCAAAGGAAGATATGCGAAATCTTCGCCGGATTTACCGGGAATGTTAAACTTTGCTTTTTCACAGGTAATCGTTGTATTTAATCTTTCATCTGTTTCTATCGTAACGTCACTGTCGGGAAGTTTCCGGACGATCTCAGAAAAAATCTTTGCATCCAGGGCGATGATCCCTTTTTCAAGAACCATTCCCTGGACACGGGTTTCAATTCCAAGTTCCATATCATTGGAGGTAAATTTAATATCATTAGTTGATGCGTCTATAAGAATACATTCTAAAATAGGCATGGTAGTTTTAGCCGGAACGGCTTTCATGACGATATTTACACTTTTCTGAAGTTCAGCTTTGGAACAGAATAATTTCATAATGTGAATAACTTCCTTTCTGTGGTGGAGTGTATAATATAAAAATAAAAAGATTAAGTAATCCGCAGTAGCCGCCGTAGGGGCTGTGAGTATGTGTATAAGTGCCGAAACCCGTGAAAAATACGGCTTTCGCGATATGGATAACCTTGTGGGTGAACCCTGAAGTTCCTGTGCAGACACGGTTGATAAAGGTGTGGAAAAAAATCAGGCAAAATTCAGGTATTTAAGTTTCCACAGGAAATACACATTTTATACACTTTAAGTTGTGGATAAACCTACTGCTTAGAAGGATTGATCTTTTTTTTCAGAATGTCAATGACTTCCCGTGTAGATTCGGAGGTCTCCAACTCTGCTTCTATTTTATTGATCCCGTTCATAATCGTGGTATGATCCCGTCCGCCCAGATATTGTCCAATGATCTTCAGAGTGGTATCCGTCATATGGCGGCAGAGATACATTACGATCTGTCTTGGAAATACAATTTTAGAATTCCGTTTATTTCCTATTATATCTGCAGGGGTCAGATCAAAATGATCTGCCACGATTTCCGTGATCAGTTCTGGTGTGATCACACGTTTTTCATTAGGTGAAATAATATCCTTTAATACTTTTTCAGCAAGAGCCAGATTGATCTCACTTTTTTCCAGATTGGCATAAGCCATGATCTTATTTAAAGAACCTTCCAGTTCACGGATATTAGACTTTACGTTTCTGGCAATGTATTCGATGACTTCATTGTCAATGGAGTATCCGTCAAGCTCTTCCTTTTTGCGCAGTATGGCCATTCGGGTCTCATAGTCCGGAGAAGAGATGTCAACGATAAGTCCCCATTCAAAACGGGAACGAAGCCGGTCCTCCAGGATCTCCATATCTTTCGGAGGCTTATCTGAGGATATGACAATCTGCTTTTTGGCGCCGTGAAGAGCGTTAAACGTATGGAAAAATTCTTCCTGGGTAGATTCCTTGCCGATAATGAACTGGATATCGTCGATCAAAAGTACATCAATATCTCTGTACTTCTCTCTGAACTTGGACATAGTTGAGTTATTTCCATTTCGTATAGAATCGATCAGTTCATTGGTAAAAGTTTCACTGGTGACATAAAGCACCCTGGCGCTGGGATTTTTCTGCAGGACAAAATGGGCGATAGAATGCATCAAATGGGTCTTGCCAAGTCCTACGCCTCCGTATATAAACAGGGGATTGTAGGCCTCTCCCGGTGATTCCGCCACTGCCAGGGATGCAGCATGGGCCATTTTATTATTGCTTCCCACAACAAAAGTATCAAAGGTATAACGGGGATTAAGCCCTGCTTTTACAATATTGCCGTTTGGCGTGGAATTGCTGGGGGGAGCAGGCTTTGGGATTTCTTCCTTGATATCCTCCGGAAGAACCAGGGATATTTCATAATCCTCTCCGGTAGTCTCTACAATTGCTACCTGAAGAGGGAGAAGATACTTCTTATTAATATAGTTCAGCGCCATGCTGCCATTGGTAACAATAATGGTGACAACATTTCCCTCTACTTTATACACCTTCAGCGGCTCCAGCCAGGCATTAAAAGAAACAGGAGACACATCGTGCTCTGTCTTTACCATATTTAAAATCTCCGGCCATTTTTCCTGTATAATGTGCATTTTCATTCTCCTAACAAGTATTTTACGCCTTTTTCACACACAAAAAGATATGATTGAATGAGATAATCAGTCAATCATCGGTAAAAAAAAGTATTATTATCTATATATTATAATAAAAACCGGTATTAATCAATGAAAAATTCAAGAAACCAAATCATTAAAAAGGAAAAAGAGTATGTGGAAAAGTGGATGAGAGAAGAAAATACATTTATATAAGAAATAATTATTTATGAAAAGATAATGTAAAATAAAAAATGTGTATAAGTGAGTTTGTGGATAAACAGGTGTGGATAATGGTGATAAATAAAATTTGTAAACCTGTGGAAAAAGAGAATGTGAAAAATGTGTATAATGTCAAAAACAGTATCCACATGTAAAAAAGTATTGAAAAATAAGGATTTTTGAAAAAATGTGGTGAATAAATGTGGGCATATAGATAGAGTTATCCACATCTTATCCACAATTTGTGGATAAATTTACGTAAACCAGAAAATGTGAAGAAAGGTGTGTATAGGAAATGGGGATAAATGATGCAGCAGATTAGTTACCCACATTATTCTGTGGATAAGTGTGGATAACTTTTTAATAATAAAGTTCAGCCCTAAATTTTTAAGAACTTTGACAAGAAATACTTGACGAAATAAGGGATTGTGAATATAATTGAAATGATGTTTTCTATCATGCATAACTATGAGAGACGTACAAAAATTCGGAAGAACGTCCATTAATATAAGGGAGGTGCCTTGATTATGAAAATGACATTTCAGCCTAAGAAAAGACAGAGATCCAAAGTTCATGGATTCAGAGCTAGAATGAGCAGTAAAGGCGGTAGAAAAGTTTTAGCTGCCAGAAGAGCAAAAGGAAGAAAAAAATTATCAGCTTAAGACCGCAGATATGTGGTCTTTTCTTCTCTTTGCATAAATTCTAAAAGGTCAGAGTATGAAATATTCGGAATCATTGAGAAAAAATTGGGATTTTCAACTGGTTTATAAGAACGGAACATCTTATGCAAACCGGTATTTAGTTATGTATGTGTTAAAAAACCAGTTGAATCGCAACAGATTGGGAATATCCGTAAGCAAGAAAGTCGGAAACAGTGTAGTAAGGCATCGTCTGACAAGATTGATAAGAGAAAGTTATCGTCTGAACGAAGAAAAGTTTGTATGCGGATATGATATGGTAGTGATCGTAAGAGTGAATGGAAAGAATCAGGGATACCATTCTATGGAGAGCGCCCTTCTTCACCTGGGAAAGCTCCACAAGATTTTGAGAAGTGAAGAGAATGAAGAAAATATTGATCAGAATGATTAAAATTTATCAGAAATATTTGTCTCCCCTTAAGAGTACATGTTGTCCGTATATACCCACATGTTCTCAGTATGGTTTGGAAGCGATAGAAAAATATGGTGCCTTAAAGGGAAGCCTTCTGGCTGCATGGAGAATTTTGAGATGCAATCCCTTTTCCAAGGGCGGATATGATCCGGTGCCGTAGGCCGAAGGGTGACAAAAGTATAAGGAGGATACGGTTTTGGGTATATTACTGACGAAAAGTACGATGCCTATCGTAAACTGGGTGGCGGAAGTCCTTGGCTGGCTTATGAACGGCATTTACAGCATCGGAGTCCATAATTTAGGTTTATGTATCATTATATTTACCATTATTATCTATGCGTTTATGACTCCTCTGCAGATCAAACAGCAGAAATTTTCAAAAATGAATGCGGTTATGCAGCCGGAACTGCAGAAGATCCAGAAGAAATATAAGAATAAAAAAGATCAGGCTTCACAGATGAAGATGCAGGAAGAGACTATGGCTGTATATGAAAAATACGGTGTTTCTCCTACTGGAAGCTGTCTGCAGCTGTTGATACAGATGCCGATCTTCTTTGCGTTGTATCAGGTTATCATAAAGATTCCCGGATATATCGGGGGAATCAAAGAAGTATTCAGCGACGCAGTAACCCATATCACTGACGTCAGCGGATATTCAGACATCATCAGCCAGTTTATAACCGATAACGGTATCCGTACCTATAGCTGGGTACAGGGTCAGGAAGGAAACGCCAATCAGGTTATTGACTTTTTGTATAGTTTATCACCATCTCAGTGGGACAAATTAGCCGGTGTAGATCAATTCCAGGGATTTGCCGATGTGTTGGATAAGACAGCACAGACATTTCAGCCCATGCAGAATTTCCTGGGACTGAACATTGCAGATACGCCATGGGCCCTGATCCAGGCCGGATGGTCTTCTCAGCAGTATCTGATGATCCTTGCGGCTGTACTTGTGCCGGTTATGGCATGGGCAACCCAGATGATCAACATGAAGCTGATGCCAACAGCTTCCACGAACAGCAGCGGAAATGGGACACAGTCTCAGATGGAAGCTACAATGAAAAGCATGAATATTTTTATGCCGCTCTTTACAGCATTTATCTGTTTTACATTCCCATTTGGTATCGGTATTTACTGGATCATCGGTGCTCTGGTGCGTACAGTACAGCAGCTTGTAATAAACAGACATATCGACCGTATGGATATGGATGCCTTTATTCAGAAAAATAAAGAAAAAAGAGAAAAGAAGATGGCTAAGAAAGGGGTTACCTCTCAGAATATCAGCCAGCAGGCCAGAATGAATGTACGGAATATCGAAGAGCCAAAGAGAAAGACTATGGCCGAGAAAAGTGAATCTGTGAAAAATACCTCTGGATATGAATACAGAGTTCCTAAGACAAAACCGGGAAGTCTGGCGTCAAAGGCAAACATGGTGGCTGCGTTTGATGAGGAAAACAAAAGGAAAAAGAAGTAGAAGGTAAGGGGGAAGAGAAATGGAATTCAGAGAATTCTCTGCAAAGACCGTGGATGAGGCCATTACAAAGGCCAGTATAGAGTATGAAACCTCCAGTGAAAACCTGGAAATTCAGGTAGTCTCCCAAGGAAAGTCAGGCTTTTTCGGATTTGGTGCAAAGCCTGCCATTATAAGAGCTGCGAAGAAGGAAGTACCGGAAGAAACTGATAAGCCCGTAAAGAAACCCGCCCCGGCCAAGAAAGAAGAAAAGAAAACAGTAAAGCCTCAGTCTGTAAATGAAGAGAAAAAAGAGCAGAAGAGGGAAAGTAAAAAAGAAAACAGAAAAGAAATCAAGAAGGAAGCCCCTGTAAAGGTTCAGGAAAAGAACCAGGAAGCTGCTCCTGCAGATAAAGGAAGCGAGGAGAAGCCCCGGGAAGAGAGAAAGGTAACTTTAAGAACAGAGGAAGAAATTGCTCAGATCAAAGAGGATGCTGAGAAGTTTCTTACAGGCGTCTTCAAGGCAATGGAGCTTCAGGTTACTCTGAAAATGGAATATAAAAATGAGGAAGGCAACCTGAACATAGATTTTGAAGGCGAGGATATGGGTATTCTTATCGGAAAGAGAGGACAGACACTGGACTCCCTTCAGTACCTTACCAGTCTTGTGGTAAACAAAGGAAGACAGGGATATATCCGGGTGAAGCTGGATACAGAGGATTACAGAAACCGGAGAAAAGAAACTCTGGAAAATCTGGCCAGAAGCATTGCCTATAAGGTAAGAAAGACTAGAAGACCGGTATCTCTGGAACCTATGAATCCTTATGAGAGAAGGATCATCCATTCTGCTCTTCAGGGAAATCGTTTTGTGGAAACATACAGCGAGGGAAATGAACCTTATCGTCATGTAGTAGTAAAACTGAAAAACAGATAATAAAGATTTGTCTATTCTAGGTGAAAGCGTGAATAAGAGAAGTTGCTCTGCGCTTTCACCTTTTTTCATTATCAAGGAAAGGAGAACCATTATGGCAGATACTATAGCGGCTATTGCCACAGCTTTGTCTGCATCAGGGATAGGGATCATAAGGATCAGCGGTCCTGAAAGCAGAAAGATCGCAGCCAGAGTATACCGGTCTAAGGGGGGGAGGAAAGATATAAGAGTAGTGCCTTCCCACACCATAAATTATGGATTTATCTATGACGGTGAAGAGACGATAGATGAGGTTCTGGTGATGGTCATGGACGGTCCCAGGAGCTACACAGGAGAAGATACAGTAGAAATTGACTGCCACGGCGGCGTTCTTGCAATGAGGAAGATCCTGGATACGGTGATCAAATATGGGGCCAGGCCGGCCCAGCCAGGAGAATTTACAAAAAGAGCCTTTTTAAATGGGAGGATCGATCTTTCACAGGCTGAAGCAGTCATTGATGTGATCAATGCAAAAAATGAGTACGCCCTGAAGAGCTCAGTAAGCCAGCTTAAGGGAAATATTCAGAAAGCTATCCGAAAGATCAGAGAGGCCATTATCTACCATATTGCTTATATAGAGTCTGCTTTGGATGATCCGGAACATATTAGTATTGACGGATACGGCGAAACACTGTATAAAGAAGTTAGGAAACAGGAAGAGGAAATCGATAGGCTTTTGATGAGTGTCAAAGAGGGAAAGCTGGTAAAAGAAGGGATAAAAACCGTAATCGTAGGAAAACCCAATGCAGGAAAGTCTTCTCTTTTGAATACGCTTTTAGGTGAGGAGAGGGCAATTGTTACGGATATTGCCGGTACTACCAGAGACATCCTGGAAGAGACCATTCTTCTCCATGGAATCTCTCTTAGGATCCTTGACACAGCAGGAATTCGGGATACGGAAGATGTGGTAGAAAAAATCGGAGTAGAAAAAGCCATTGATTCTGCCAGGGAAGCTGATCTGGTACTTTTTGTGGTAGACTCCTCCATTCCCCTGGACGAAAATGACAGAGAGATCATGGAACTGTTAAATGACAAAAAGGCTATTGTGATCCTGAATAAAGCGGATCTGGAGCAGGTTGTCACAGAAGAAGCGCTGGAGAATATCACTTCTCATCCAATTGTGTCGGTGTCTGCCAAGGAAGAACAGGGGATCGACCTTCTGGAAGATCAGATAAAAGAACTGTTTTTCCGGGGAGAACTGGCTTTTAACGATGAGATCTATATTACCAATGCCCGACATAAAGCAGCTCTGGAAGAGGCCAGAAAAAGCCTGGAAATGGTAGAGAACAGCATTGAAATGGGAATGCCGGAGGACTTTTTCTCCATAGATCTGATGAACGCCTATGAGGCCCTGGGCAGCATTATCGGTGAAGCTGTGGGAGAAGATCTGGTGAATGAGATCTTTTCCAAATTCTGCACTGGAAAATAAGAAAGTTATCCACAAAACTCGTAAAAAATGTGTGTATCTTCCACAATTCATACTTAAAATGTGGATTTAGCGGTCCCGCTGTCTGCGGGATGAAAAGAATATCAGAACAGAGAAAGGATTCAGGGAAAATGAAAGTACTGGAAGAAAATTATGATATCGCGGTGGTAGGCGCAGGCCATGCAGGCTGCGAGGCGGCGCTGGCCTGTGCGAGACTGGGGCTGGAGACGATCATGTTTACTGTCAGTGTGGACAGTATTGCGCTTATGCCCTGTAATCCCAATATAGGAGGAAGCTCCAAAGGCCATCTGGTACGAGAAGTAGATGCCTTAGGCGGAGAGATGGGGAAAAACATTGACAAAACCTTTATACAGTCCAAGATGCTCAATGTATCCAAAGGACCGGCGGTCCATTCTCTCAGGGCTCAGGCAGACAAGCATGCTTACACGGAGGAGATGAGACGGACTTTAGAGAATACGGAGCATCTCACGATACGGCAGGCGGAGGTAACAGAGCTTATAGCAGAAGACGGCGTCATGAAGGGGGTTAAGACATATTCAGGAGCTGTGTATCATACAAAAGCGGTGGTCCTCTGCACAGGAACCTATTTAAAGGCCAGATGTATTTATGGAGATGTAAGCAATTATACAGGACCGAACGGCCTTCAGGCGGCTAATTACCTTACGGAATCTCTGAAAAATCTGGGAATTGAGATGTATCGGTTTAAGACAGGTACTCCTGCCCGTATTGATAAAAGAAGCATTGATTTTTCAAAAATGGAAGAGCAGTTTGGAGACGAGAGAGTAGTTCCTTTTTCCTTTTCCACAGACCCGGAGGATGTACAGATTGACCAGATTTCCTGCTGGCTTACTTATACCAATGAGAAAACCCATGAGATCATCAGGGAAAATCTGGACCGTTCCCCTTTATATTCCGGCATGATCGAGGGAACCGGCCCCCGTTATTGTCCTTCTATTGAAGATAAAGTGGTTAAATTTGCGGACAAGAACCGGCATCAGGTATTTATAGAGCCGGAAGGCCTGTATACCAATGAGATGTATATCGGAGGTATGTCAAGTTCTCTTCCTGAGGATGTCCAGTATGCTATGTACCGTTCTGTGGCCGGTCTGGAAAATGCGAAGATCGTACGGAATGCCTATGCCATAGAATATGACTGCATTAACGCCAATCAGCTTTATCCTACTCTGGAGTTTAAAAAGATCAGGGGACTGTTTTCCGGGGGACAGTTTAACGGAAGTTCCGGATATGAGGAAGCAGCGGCTCAAGGCCTGGTGGCAGGGATTAATGCAGCTATGGAAGTGTTAGGCAAAGAAATGCTTATCCTGGACAGGTCAGAATCCTATATTGGAGTTTTGATCGATGATCTTGTGACCAAGGAGAATCATGAGCCTTACCGTATGATGACCAGCCGGGCAGAATACAGACTTCTCCTTCGGCAGGATAATGCAGATCTGAGACTGCGGGAAAAGGGGTATAAAGCAGGACTGGTGACCAGGGAACAGTATGAGTATGTACTCTGGAAAAAAGAGAAGATACAGGAAGAGAAGGAGAGAATGGAGCATGTTCATGTAGGGGCGGTTCCGGAAGTTCAGGAACTTCTGCAGGAGCATGGAAGCACTTTATTAAAGAATGGTATTTCTCTGGCTGATCTGATCAGAAGACCAGAGCTGTCCTATGATATTGTGGCGCCTCTGGATAAGAACCGTCCGGAGCTTCCCCAGGATGTCCGGGATCAGGTAAATATTAACATTAAGTATGAAGGTTATATAAAGAGACAGGAAAAGCAGGTGGAAGGATTTAAGAAGCTGGAGAAGAAAAAACTTCCGGAAGATCTGGACTACAGCCAGATCAGCGGCCTGCGTATAGAGGCGAGACAGAAGCTGGAGCAGTTTCAGCCGGTTTCCATAGGCCAGGCTTCCAGGATCGCAGGAGTCTCTCCGGCGGATATATCGGTGCTTCTGGTATATATGGAAACTTACAGAAGAACAGCAGGTAAAGGAGAACAAGCATGAACTACGATATGAGGATCTTAAGAGAGGGAGCCGGGGAATACGGCATTACTCTTACAGACAGGCAGGAAGAGCAGTTTATCCGGTATTATGAGCTGCTGATACAGTGGAATCAGGTTATGAACCTGACCGGTATCACAGAATTTGATCAGGTGCTTCTTAAACACTTTGCAGACAGCCTGTCTATAGCCGGAAGTCTGGACATGGAGAAGATCCATACCTGCATTGATGTGGGAACAGGAGCCGGATTTCCGGGAATTCCGCTGAAAATAGCTTTTCCCCATCTGAAGGTAACCCTTCTGGATTCTTTGAATAAAAGGCTGAATTTCTTAAATGAAGTTATCCGGGAACTGGGGCTTGAGGACATTGAGACTGTCCATTTAAGAGCAGAAGAAGGGGGAAAAAAGCCTCAGTTCAGGGAAAAATATGACCTTAGTGTATCCAGGGCGGTTTCCAGGCTGGCGGTACTGTGTGAATACTGTATGCCTTATGTAAAAATAGGAGGGTACTTTGTTTCCTATAAGGCCGGTCAGGCGGAGGAAGAGATCAGCGAGGGGAAAAAATCCATTTCTATTTTGGGTGGAAAATTGGAGAAGGCCCAGAGTTTCCGGCTCTGCAGGACAGATATGGACAGAACTCTTGTAGTCATAAAGAAAGTAAAAGAAACTCCGAAAAAATATCCCCGAAAACCGGGGACTCCGGCAAAGGAACCATTGATCTAGCATGTAAAAAGAGGAGGTATTTTATGGCAAAATACAAATGTAATGTGTGTGGGTATGTTTTTGACGAAGAGGAGCAGAAGATTCCGTTTTCAGAGCTGAAGGAATGTCCGGTATGTCATCAGCCGGCTTCTGCTTTTTCCATCTATGAGGAGATAAAGCAGGTTAAGAGAGAAGAAAAGAAGGAAGAAAGCCTGGAGTATCCCAGAGAATTTGCCAGAGAAGATGAAAGCTGCAGGTATATGAAAGAAATCCATGAAATGGCAGTTACGGGAAAAAGCATCCATGCGGCCATGGGAACCAGACTTCCCATGCCTTCCTGGGATGAGATACTGATCCTGGGAGCACAGCTTGACCCTATGCCTTTAGCAGAGGATTCTCAGGTGAATACTGGGACAATTATCGGAAAACATGCGAAGAAACCTCTGATCCTGGAAAATCCGGTATATATCTCCCATATGTCTTTCGGAGCTTTGTCAAAGGAAGCGAAGATTGCTCTGGCCAAAGGCTCTGCCCTGGGAAAGAGTGCCATGTGTTCGGGAGAGGGAGGAATCCTGCCGGAAGAAATGGCGGCGGCAGATAAATACATATTTGAGTATGTGGGAAATCTTTACAGTGTTACTCCGGAAAACCTTCGGAATGCAGACGCAATTGAAATTAAGATCGGTCAGGGCACGAAGCCTGGAATGGGAGGACACCTTCCAGGTGAAAAAGTAACAGAGGAAATAGCAAGGGTGCGGAATAAGCCTGTAGGGCAGGAAATAACGGCTCCTTCCAGATTTCCGGGGATAAATACGAAAGAGGACTTAAAAAGCCTTGTAGCCCAGCTTAAAATGGCTTCAGAAGGCCGGCCGGTAGGAGTAAAGATCGCAGCAGGAAGAATCGAAAAGGATCTGGCATTCTGTGTTTATGCAGAGCCTGATTTTATTACCATAGACGGAAGAGGAGGGGCTACAGGATCGTCTCCTTTGATGCTGCGGGATTCTGCCAGCGTCCCTACCATATATGCACTTTACAGGGCCAGAAAATATCTGGACAGTATAGGATCAGATATCAGTCTGATCATTACAGGAGGTCTTAGGGTATCCTCAGACTTTGCAAAAGCTATTGCTATGGGAGCAGATGCCGTAGCCATAGCTTCCGGAGCGCTGATGGCCCTGGGATGTCAGCAGTACCGGATCTGCGGCACCGGCATGTGTCCCGTAGGCGTAGCTACCCAGGATCCGGAGCTGAGGGCCAGATTAAAAGGAGAAGCCGGAGCAAGGAGAGTAGGGAACTTCCTGAACGCAACCCTGGAAGAGCTGAAAATGTTCGCCAGGATCACCGGCCATGAAAACCTCCATGACCTGTCCGTAGATGATCTGTGCACCATCAGCCGGGAAATAAGCGAACACACAAACATTCCTCATGCTTAAAACCCATAGCTGTGAAGCAAAAAACTTCCCCAGTAAACAAAACAGGGAACTGCTTCATAACCTATCAAAAGAATAGAGAGGGCCGCTTTATGCGAATTTGTCGAGCATGCTCTGAGACTACAGGCTCAGAGCAGCGCAGACTGAGCAAGAAAGCAGCCCTCTCTATTCTTTTATAGAAGAATTATAGAAGCAGTTCCCGTCCAAATCTTTCATAACAAGTCTTTCTGTTTCACAGAAAAATCACATTCTAATCTAATTTTTATCACATTTTTCCCATAAAATAAAACAGTCAAAAAAGCTTAACAAGGAGGGAGTATCTTGATTGAAGTAAGGAATCTTGTAAAAAAGTACGGAGATCATGTGGCTGTGGACCATTTGAATTTTACCGTGGAAAAAGGTAAGATTTACGGTTTTCTGGGACCAAACGGCGCCGGAAAAACCACGACTATGAATATGATCACCGGATATATTGCATCCACAGAGGGGGATATTCTTATTGACGGGCATAACATTCTGGAGGAACCTGAAGAGGCAAAAAAGAAGATCGGCTATCTTCCCGAACTGCCTCCTCTGTATCAGGATATGACAGCAAAGGAATACCTGGAGTTTGCTGCAGAGCTGAAGGGAATTCCAAAAGAGAAACGACAGGGAAATATTAATGGAGTTATGTTAACTACAAAGATTCAGAATGTGAAAAACAGATTGATCAAAAACCTGTCTAAAGGATATAAGCAGAGGGTAGGACTTGCTCAGGCCCTTCTGGGATATCCGGAAATTATCATACTGGATGAACCTACTGTGGGCCTGGATCCCAAGCAGATCATAGAGATCAGAGACCTGATAAAAAGTCTTGGAAAAAATCATACAGTGATCCTCAGCTCTCATATTTTGTCAGAGGTCAGCGCAGTCTGCGATTATGTATTGATCATTGACAAAGGAAAGCTGGTGGCCAGTGACTCTCCGGAAAATCTGAGCCGTGTGATGTCCGGGGCAAATTCTCTGGAAATGACTATAAAAGGAAAAGAAGGGGAGATACGAAAGGCCCTGGATCTGGTAGAAAATATTGAAGATTTGGTTTACCATAATTCTATTATTCCCGGAGCCTGTGATTTTACGGTAAAAATTTCAGGGGAAGTGGATATGAGAGAAAATATTTTCTTTGCCCTTGCAGAGGCCAAATGCCCTATCTTAAAAATGCAGTCATCAAATATGTCTTTGGAGGAAGTATTCCTGAAGCTTACCGATGACAGAAATCAGATATCTCTGCCAAAAAAAGAGAAAATATTTGAAGAGGAAAGCAAAGAGGAAGGAGAAGAATAACCATGCTGGCAGTATATAAAAAAGAATTGAGAAGTTACCTTACTTCTATGATCGGATATGTATTTATTGCTTTTATCTTGCTGATACTGGGAATTTATTTTACAGCTTATAACCTGCAGTATGCAAGCCCGGATTTCGGTGCTATGCTCAGTGCAGTGACCTTCCTGTTTCTGGTCATCACGCCGGTGCTCACCATGAGGATACTTTCTGAGGAAAAGAAGAATAAGACAGATCAGCTTTTGCTGACATCCCCTGTGCCGGTGTGGAAAATTATTATGGGAAAATATCTCAGTATGATAACGATCTATCTGATCCCTATAGTGATAGCAGGCTGTTATCCTTTTATTATGGGAAGATATGGGACGGTTTCCTATACCGCTACCTATACGGCCGTGTTCGGGTTTTTCCTTTTAGGATGCGCCCAGATCGCGGTGGGACTTTTTTTATCCTCTGTGACAGAGAGCCAGATCATTGCGGCGGTGATCACTTTTGGAGCGCTCTTCTGCAGTTATGTAATGGATGGAATATCCACTTTCTTTTCCAGTACATCGACAGCTTCCTTTGTTGCCTTCCTGGTAATTTCTGTACTCATTGCCCTGGTGGTATACCAGATGACAAAGGATATGATCCTGTCTTCCGTACTGGGAATTATACTGATCGCAGTAAATATAGTGCTGTATATTGTAAAGTCTTCTTTTTATGAAGGGCTGATACAAAAGCTGCTGGATCTTCTGGCAATAGCGAATCAGTTTGATAATTTTGTCGGCGGTATTTTAGATGTTTCAGGACTTCTCTATATGTTGTCTGTTATCTGCATTTTTGTATTTCTGACAATTCAGAGTATACAAAAACGGCGTTGGAGCTAAAATCTGATTTTTAGTAGGAAAGGAGATGCAGATATGAAAGACAAAAAAAGGAAATTCAATATAAAAAAATTAAATCTAAAAGAAAAGTTTAATATTAAGAATATTATTAGTAATATTAAAAATACCAGGAATCAGAACAAAAAGATTCTCCGCCACGGTTCTTACAGCATTGGAGTTACAGCGGTTGTTATTGCTATAGTAGTGGTGCTGAACCTGGTGGTGCAGGAGCTGCCTACCAGTTTTCGGGAGATCGATCTGAGCAGCGAGAAACTGTATACCATTGGTGACCAGACCAAAGAGGTTCTGGACAATCTGGATAAGGATGTAGAATTATATTTTATTGCCCAGGACGGCACTGAGAGCAGTGATATACAAAGACTTTTAGAGAGATATGAAGAACGCAGCGAACATGTTACTGTGGAACAGAGGGACCCGGCGGTTTATCCTACTTTTACCCAGCAGTATACCTCAGACTCCGTGAGTAATAACAGTGTTATTGTAGTGTGCGGCGATAAGAGCCGGGTAGTGAGTTACAGCGACATGTATGAAACAAGTATTAACTATCAGACATACAGCCAGGAGACTACGGCTTTCGACGGAGAAGGACAGCTCACCAGCGCCATTAATTATGTGATTTCTGAGGATATGCCTGTACTCTATACTCTGGAAGGCCATGACGAAGTTTCCATGGGAACTACTATGACGGAGACGATCCAGAAAGCAAATATAGAAATACAGTCGCTGAATCTTCTGACTCAGGAGTCTGTGCCGGAAGACGCATCTTGTCTTCTGATATTTGCTCCGGCTACAGATTTATCAGAGGATGAGGCAAATAAGATCATTGAATATTTGGAAAGCGGGGGGAAAGCTCTTATCCTGTCTGACTATACAGGAGAAGATATGCCGAACTTCCAGTCTGTTCTGGAAAACTATGGAGTGCGTACAGTAGATGGAATTGTTATGGAGGGAGATACGGAACACTATATTTCCCAGAATCCATACTATCTGCTTCCCGATATCGAAAGCAATGACGCTACTTCCGGTTTATCTTCCGGCAGCAGGTATGTACTTCTGGCTCTGGCCCAGGGAATCGAAACCATGGATAATGTAAGAGACTCTCTTAATGTTCAGAGTATTCTGACCACATCTGACAGTGCTTATTCCAAGACAGATCTGGAAAATATGCAGACCATGGAAAAAGAAAGCTCCGATATTGACGGACCGTTTAATTTAGGAGTAGCGATCACGGAAGAAGTAAGTGACGATGCAGAGACACAGATCGTATATATTGCTTCCAGCAGTATATTTGACGATACGATTAACAGCTATGTATCTGGCGGAAACTATGAGCTTTTGACATCTGTTTTATCCTGGCTTTGCCAGACTGATCAAGACGGCACAAATACAATTTCTATTGCCAGCAAGAGCCTGGATACCTCTACCCTTACAATTTCTGCCGCTGATGTAAGTTTCTGGAGTATTGTTGTAACTGCGGTTATTCCGGTTTGTGTTTTACTGATCGGATTTGGAATCTGGATGAAGAGGAGAAAACAGTAATATGAAGAAATATAAAGGCTTGATCATTGGAATAGTTGTACTGATTCTTCTTTTGGCTGTTTATATTGTGATCAAAAATCTGAATCTGGACGAGGAAGAGCAGGAAGAAGAAACTACGGAAACAGTTTTTGAAATTGATGGGGCAGATATCAGTAAACTGCAGATTGTCTCAGGAGAAAATACTTTTCAGTTTTCTCACCAGGATGATACATGGAGCTATAGTCAGGACAGCAGTTTTCCTCTGAGCGAATCTGTTATATTGGATAAGGTATCTTATGTTACTTCTGTGTCTTCTTCAAGAACCATTGAAAACCCGGAAAGTTTAGGAGATTATGGATTGGAAACACCGGAAGTAACGGTTACGATAACAGATACTGACGGAGAAGAGACTACCCTGGCTCTGGGAGCTACCAATGAGGCTGTATCAGGGTGCTATATGAGCTTAAATGAGGATACAAGCAAGATTTATCTGGTAGATACCAGTATGAAAACAAATCTGGAATTTGAATTAAGTGATCTGGCAGAAAAAGAAGAAATTCCCAGTATTACAGGCAGTACTATAACCAGTGTTGCGATACAGAAAACAGAAGGAACAGCGAGACTGTATCAGGACAGCAGTTCAGAAACAGGCTGGACCTTTGCAGATACAGATGGAAGTACAGTTCCCGCAGACAGTTCTCTGGTGTCTACTTATACCAGTAACTTCTCCACTTTGGCCTGGACAAATTATGTCACCTATGATCTTAATGATCTGGGCTCCTATGGATTGGATAATCCTACAGTGATCACTGTGGACTATCAAGTAGAAGAGGAAACGGATGATACGGGATCTGACGATACAGAATCTGATACTGCAGAAGACAGTAGTGAAACTGAAGAATCAGACACAGAGGATTCCACGGTTACTGTAGATAAGCAGATGGTTATGCTTTTAGGCAGTAAGACAGAGGATGGCACTTACTATTATGGAAAGCTGCAGGACGATTCTTGCATATACACGATAGCGGCGACAACTATTGAAGGTATCACAGAAGTTGAAAAATCGGATTTTCTCAGCACTAAGGTTGCAGATTATTCCTTTGCAGATCTGGATAGTGTAACCTTTACAAGAAATGGACAGACTTATACAGCTTCCAAAGAGACAACAGAGGTGGAAGATGAAGATGGAGAAACTACAGAAGAGACAAAATATATGATCAACGAAAAGGAAATAGAAACAACAGATTTCAATAGTTTCTACAATCTAATTACCTCTATGACTTGGCAGAGTCAGGATGAAAATGCACAGCCTTCGGGCGGAGCAGATCTTTCCATTAATTTCTATAAAGAAGGAGGAACTGATGTTACAGTAGAGTATTACTCATATGATACAAACTTCTACCTCGTTGTAGATTCCAAAGGAAACCATATGTTAGTAAATAAAATGGATGTCAGAGAATTACTGGAAGCATTTGATACAGCTATGGAAGAATTGGATCAGTAATGTTTCACGTGAAACATTAGAAAGAGATTATTGTCTAGCCTTCAGTATAAAAACAGCCTGAGCAAAATAAAATGCCCAGGCTGTTTTTCTGTAAATTACAAATAAATATTTAACAAATCTAAGAATCTGTCTGATGCCTCTAATTGTGGAAGATGTTTTGTACGTTCTATAAAGCAAGTTTCAATAGATGGATTAATATTTACATAGGATTCCTGAATAGATTTTCCATTATCTTCTCCCTGGCCAGTGATAAGAATAATACTCTGATTAATTTCTCTTAAAGCATGATTGATGCTGTTGTTTGTATAACATCCGATCATACTGGAAAGAAGGAATTTTGAACTACTGAATCCTTTGTGGGCTGCTTCATAATATATATCTATCATTTCTGCGGTTATATCAAAAGGATTGTATAGATATTTTTCTGTGAAAAGCAGCTGTATGTTGCTCTGACAGGTAATCATATTGTAAACCAGAGTTCCGAAAACCGGAAGTTCAAGAAGAATCTTATAGAGCTTACTCTTCTTTCCAGGGATTTTATTTAAGGCGGATAATTCCGGCGGATTAACTAAGAAAATCTTTCCAAAAAGTGATGCCTCATTATAGCAGGCAAGAATGGAGAAAGATCCGGAATAACCGCTGGCCACAATATCTGTTTTTTCGTGAATCACATTTTTGATGAAATCAGAGATAAGCTGAACATATAAATAGTTTGTATATGTAATTCTTGGCTTTTCAGAACGTCCGCAGCCAAGAAGATCTATAGCATATACAGTATGAGATTTAGAAAGTTTGTCTATAATGTTCTTCCATTCGTAAGCGGAACTGTATACAGTTAAATCATGGATCAGAAGTATAGGAGATCCGTTTCCTTTTTTCTTATAATAAATCTTTCCAAATCTCCAATTATAGTAATTGTCTGCTGAGGATTTCAATAAATCTTTTAAAGTTGCAGAAGCAAAAATCAGACGATTTATAATATATATAACTCCCGTCGCAAGGGTAAATAAAATGCCAAGAGTGACTAATTTATGTTTATTTTTTTTCATTATAAAATTATACCTCCTATTGATCATTAAGAGTATATTCAGGTTTGTTCCAGTAAAATAGTAGATAAAAGTTTTTATCCTGACATCATATATTATAAAACATGGCAGTCAATTATACAAGAAAAAATGGCTGGAAGATTTCGCCCCGGAAAATGTTTCACGTGAAACATAAAACATGAACAAGAAAAGAAATAAATAACATAGAAAATTCGCTAAAACATAAAAAATGTTTCACGTGAAACACTTTTTATAGAAATGCCTAAAAAAAGGTGCTATAATAATTTTAGATTTCAAATTTACAATAAGGGGAAATATAAGTGGGAAGAATTATTGCAATTGCTAATCAAAAGGGCGGAGTAGGAAAATCCACTACAGCTATTAATCTTTCTGCATGTTTGGCGGAGCAGAACCAAAGAGTCCTGCTGATAGACATTGATCCTCAGGGCAACGCTACCAGTGGGGTTGGAGTCGACAAAAACCAAGCGGAAAATACACTCTATGAACTGTTGGTAGGAGAGTGTGAACTGAAAGATTGTATAATGGAGAATGTCTATGAAAATCTTTCATTGATACCCTCTAATGTCAATCTTGCCGGAGCAGAAATTGAACTGGTAGGAATTGAAGGCAGAGAATTTCTTTTGAAAAATCAGGTGGATACAATCAGAGATAATTATGATTTTATTGTCATGGATTGTCCGCCGTCTCTCAATGTTCTTACAATAAATGCCATGACTACTGCGGATTCTGTATTAGTTCCGATACAATGCGAGTACTATGCGCTGGAGGGATTGACACAGCTTATACATACCATTGAACTGGTAAAAGAAAGATTAAATCCTGATTTGATCATAGAAGGGGTTGTCTTTACTATGTATGACGCCAGAACAAATCTTTCTCTTCAGGTAGTGGAAAATGTTAAGGCAAATCTGAATCAGTCCATTTATAAGACGATTATTCCGAGAAATGTAAGACTGGCAGAAGCACCCAGCTACGGTATGCCGATTAATTTATACGATACCCGGTCTGTAGGAGCAGAGAGCTACCGCCTTCTGGCAGAAGAGGTTTTACACAGGGAGGATGAAGAATGACAGCTAAAAAAGGAGGCTTAGGAAGAGGACTGGGAAGAGGCCTGGATGCTATGATCAGTGACACATCAAAGCCCAGACAGGCCGAGAAAAGTCCGGGAAAACCTTCAGGAAAAAAGGAACAGGAAGATTCAAAGAGCAAAGTTTTTACAGTGAAAATTGCTGAAGTAGAGCCCAGCCGTAAACAGCCAAGGAAACAGTTTGATGAAGATGCCCTTCTGGAACTGGCAGAATCTATCAAGCAGTTTGGTGTGCTTCAGCCATTGCTTGTACAAAAGAGAGAAGACTATTATGAGATCATTGCCGGAGAGCGGCGCTGGAGAGCATCTAAGCTGGCTGGATTAAAGGATATTCCGGTAATTGTGAAGGATTTCTCGGAACAGGAGGCAGTGGAAATTTCTCTTATTGAAAATATTCAGAGGGAAAATCTGAATCCTATAGAAGAAGCAGCAGCCTATAAGCGGCTGATGGAAGAATTTCATTTAAAACAGGATACGATTGCCGAACGTGTTGCTAAAAGCCGAACTGCAGTAACAAATTCTATGAGGCTGCTGAAACTGGATGAAAGAGTACAGCAGATGCTTATCGATGAAATGCTTACCACAGGCCACGCCAGAGCACTTCTTGCTATTGAAGATAAGGAGATGCAGCATGGGGCGGCAGTAAAGGTTTTTGATGAAAAGCTTAGTGTGCGGGAGACGGAAAAACTGGTGAAAGAAATCCTGAATCCCCGGGAGGAGGAAAAAGAAGAAAAGTCTGACCGGGCTCAGGATCTTGTATATGAACAGCTGGAAGAGAAGATAAAAGGAATTATAGGCTCTAAAGTTGCTATTCGCCGCAGAAGCAGAGATAAGGGGAGAATTGAGATTGCCTATTATTCACAGGAAGAACTGGAACGGATTGTAGAACTATTGGAGACTATCAGATAATATAAAGGGGTCAGAGAATACATATGAATAATTTTTTAGAAGCGCTGCAGAATTACTCAGGAGTCCTGCTTCTTTCCCTTCTGATCCTGGTGATCATACTTCTGGTCTGCGTATTTAATCTTTCCCTGGGATTAAGCAGGCTGAATAAAAAATATAAGATTTTCATGAAGGGTAAAGACGCACAATCTCTGGAAAAACTTTTTAAAAGAAAATTTGACATGATCGAAAAGCTGGCAAGCAACAGTGAGATCAACAGCGAAAATATCCAGAAGCTGGAGAAGCTTTACAACAGCTCCCTTCATAAATATGGTATTGTAAAATATGATGCCTTTGAAGATATGGGAGGAAAGCTGAGCTTTGTTCTGGCACTCCTGGATAAAGAGAACACAGGATTTCTCCTTAATGCTATCCACAGCAGGGAAAATTGCTTTTTATATATTAAAGAGATCGTAAATGGGGAATCCTATATAATGCTAAGTGAGGAAGAGGTGGAAGCTTTGAAAAGAGCTGTAAACTTCGGAATCGAAGAAAATGAATTTGATATTTAATTATAAAGATATAAATTATGTAAACTAACAAGGAGAGAGAAAGATGTTAGACATTCGTTTTGTCAGAGAAAATCCGGAAGTGGTAAAGGAGAATATTAAAAATAAATTTCAGGACAGCAAGCTTCCCCTGGTAGATGAAGTGATCGATCTGGATAAAAGAAACAGAGAGATCAAGCAGGAAGTAGAAGCTTTGAGAGCGGAAAGAAATAAAATTTCCAAGATGATCGGCGGCCTGATGAAAGAGGGCAAGAGAGAAGAGGCTGAGGAGGCAAAGAAAAAGGTTACTGCCAATGCTCAGAGAGTAGAGAGTCTTTCTGCTGAAGAAAAAGAAGTAGAAGAAAAGATCAAAAAGATCATGATGACCATTCCAAATATCATTGATCCATCTGTTCCTATTGGAAAGGATGATAGTGAAAATGTAGAGGTTCAGAGATTCGGCGAGCCTGTAGTTCCTGATTTTGAGATTCCCTATCATTCGGAGATCATGGAGAGCTTCGATGGACTGGATCTTGACAGCGCCAGAAAAGTAGCCGGAAACGGATTCTATTATCTTATGGGAGACATTGCAAGACTTCATTCTGCAGTGATCTCTTATGCCAGAGATTTTATGATCAACAGAGGCTTTACCTATTGTGTTCCGCCTTTTATGATCCGCAGCAACGTTGTTACGGGAGTAATGAGCTTTGCAGAGATGGACGCCATGATGTATAAGATCGAGGGGGAAGACTTATATCTTATCGGAACCAGTGAACATTCTATGATCGGAAAGTTTATTGATACGATCATTCCGGAAGAAGAGCTGCCGAAAACTCTGACCAGCTATTCTCCATGTTTCCGGAAGGAAAAAGGCGCTCACGGAATTGAAGAAAGAGGTGTATACCGGATCCATCAGTTTGAAAAGCAGGAGATGATCGTGGTATGCAAGCCGGAAGAGAGTCCTATGTGGTTTGACAAACTGTGGCAGAATACGGTAGATCTTTTCCGCTCTCTGGATATCCCTGTGAGAACTCTGGAATGCTGTTCCGGAGACCTGGCAGATCTGAAAGTGAAATCTGTAGACGTAGAAGCCTGGTCTCCAAGACAGAAGAAATATTTTGAAGTGGGGAGCTGCTCAAACCTGGGAGACGCTCAGGCCAGAAGACTGCAGATCCGTGTAAATGGAAAAGACGGAAAATATCTTGCCCACACATTGAACAATACCGTTGTGGCACCTCCCAGAATGCTTATTGCTTTCCTGGAAAATAATCTTCAGGCAGATGGCTCTGTGAAGATTCCAGAGGCTCTCAGACCTTATATGGGAGGGGCAGAAGTTATTAAGCCCAAGAAATAAGTGGAGGTTACTCATTGCACAGTTATTTGAAAGCAATCGGGTTTTCCGATATAACAGAAAAGAAAGAATTGGATACTATTTTGCAGGATGTTATCCAAAACTATGATGAAAAGACTGTTGTGGAGGACAGGAGCAATCATTTATTCACAGAACTGTCCAAAATGTACGGCTGCGACTTCGGCATCACTGTCTGCGGAGAATATGATGAGGATGATCAGTTCCAGATGGAATACTATTTTCCATATTTCCGCGGAACAGGGATCACCATGGAAGAGGAAGTGGTGATCGAAAAACATGCCGGGAAAGAATCCTATGCCGGGGCCTGTGATGATATGCGAATAGGCGTGACCATTATCTTTTATCTGCAGAACGCCGGGGAGTATCTTACCCAGAGGAGCAGGGGCCATTATGCAGGCGGGGTACACAGCCTGACTCTTTCCGGTCTTGCAAAAAAAGGTACGATACTTCTGCCTGTGCTGAAGCAGGAGGCAGAGACAGCGGAAGCGGAGGAAAAGATCATTAACAGAGGAAGACTTATGGCTGCCGCCAAAAACGGGGATGAAGAAGCCATGGAAAGCCTTACCATAGAGGATATGGATACATATTCCATGATCTCCCAGAGAGTGGAGAACGAAGATGTATACAGTATTGTAGACAGTTATTTTATGCCTTACGGAATGGAATGTGATCTGTATAATATCATGGGAGAGATCCTGGAATGCACAAAAGTTCAGAATGTCCTTACAGGGGATACGGTCTATGAGATGCGGATCTGCTGCAATGATATTGAAATGGATGTATGTGTTAATGCAAACGACCTTCTGGGGGAGCCGGCCAAAGGGCGGAGATTTAAAGGTGTAGTATGGCTTCAGGGCTATGTGGATTTTTCATATTAAGATTCTTGACGCTTTTTGAAAATAAGGGTAAAATAATAGAAAATGCCTGAGCTGCCAGTGGTTCTGTCAGCAAAGCGTTCATAGAGCGGAATACTGACCGGAAGAGAATCTGATGGAAAGAGAAAACAGCTGTAAACAAAATCTGTAATAGTTTAAAACAAGAGGACCCTTTCGGGTCCTTTTTCTGTGCTATAGGCCCGAAAAAAGGGTCGTGATGCCTGTATAGCAGGGCATCTGCCGGTTAAGTTTATCCGGGCATGAAAAGGAGGAGATATATGGATAAAGCCAATTCCAGGATTGCCGTGATCGGAATCATTATTGAAAACCGGGAAATGGCGGGAAAGGTAAACGAGCTGCTTCATCAATACAGCAGGTTTATCATTGGACGAATGGGGATCCCCTATGAGAAAAAACAGGTGAATATTATCAGTGTGGTTCTGGATGCCCCGTCAGATGTGATCAGCGCCTTGGCCGGAAAGCTGGGAAGACTTCCAGGGGTCAGCTCTAAGGCAATCTATTCCAGAGAGACTTCTTCAGAGAAGAGCAGAGACAAGGGAATGGAAGGGGATTCAAAAAATGGAGTATAAAATAAGCGAAGAGGAATTTCAGGCCTGTTTCAAGGAGCTTTGCAGGGGCAGACATCTGAACAGGGACCAATGGAGGATCCTGCTGGAAGGACGAACCAGGGAGCGGGCAGAGCTTTTGGCCGGACAGGCCGCCCAGCTGCGGGACCGGATATATGGAAAGAAAATTTTTATCCGGGGTCTTATTGAGTTTACAAATTATTGTAAAAACGACTGCTTCTACTGCGGAATCCGAAAGAGCAACAAAAATGCTTCCCGATACCGGCTTACGAAAGACCAGATCCTGGACTGCTGCCATGAAGGCTATAAACTGGGGTTCCGTACCTTTGTGCTTCAGGGCGGAGAAGATCCTTATTTTAATGATGAGAGAATGACTGAGATCATAGAGAGGATCCGCAAAGCTTTCCCGGACTGTGCCATAACCTTATCTATCGGAGAGAAAGAAAAATCAAGCTATGAGCTTTTTAGGAAGGCAGGGGCGGACAGATACCTGCTCCGGCATGAGACAGCCAATGAAGCTCATTACAGGAAGCTTCATCCAAAGGAGCTTTTCCTTTCTAACAGGATCCGGTGCCTGGAGGATCTGAAAAGCCTGGGATACCAGACGGGAGCAGGGATTATGGTGGGATCTCCGGGGCAGACCACGGAAACACTGATCGACGACATGGAATTTCTGGAAAAACTTCAGCCTGAAATGGTGGGGATCGGACCTTTTATTCCTCATCATGATACACCCTTTCGGGGAGAGAAACAGGGAGAACTGGATCTGACCTTATATCTTTTAAGTCTGGTCCGCCTCCTTCTTCCAAGAGTACTCCTGCCTGCCACTACGGCTCTGGGGACTATTGATCCCAGGGGAAGAGAGCGGGGAGTACTGGCCGGGGCCAACGTGGTGATGCCCAACCTGTCCCCGGAAAATGTCAGGGAAAAATACCTGCTGTATGATAACAAGATCCATACAGGAAAGGAAGCGGCAGAATGTCTGGATGCTCTCAGAGAGTCTATGAATGCCATCGGATATGAAGTGGTGGTAGACCGGGGGGATTTTTCAGCCGGAGAAAAGGAATGACAGAGATTTAAGTTTTTGACCCATTGTATATAGGGAAAAAGATATTAGAAAACAGAGGAGGTATAGGATTATGTATGATCCAAAATCGAAATGTGCAGATGATTTTATCAACCATGAGGAGATCATGGAGACACTGGCTTATGCGGAGGCAAATAAACACAACCGGGAGCTGATCGACCAGATCCTGGACAAAGCAAGACTGAGAAAAGGATTAAGCCACAGAGAAGCAGCAGTGCTCCTGGACTGTGACCTGGAAGATAAAAACCAGGAAATCTATGCCCTGGCAGAGCAGATCAAAAAGGATTTTTATGGAAACCGTATCGTGCTTTTTGCTCCGCTGTATCTTTCCAATTACTGTGTAAACGGCTGTGTATACTGTCCATATCACGCTAAAAACAAGCATATTCCCAGGAAGAAGCTGACCCAGGAGGAAATCCGTCAGGAGGTTATTGCCCTTCAGGATATGGGACATAAGAGGCTGGCTCTGGAGACTGGAGAAGACCCGGTGAACTGTCCTATTGAATATGTGCTGGAGAGCATTAAGACCATCTACAGCATCAAGCATAAAAACGGGGCTATCCGCCGTGTAAACGTAAATATTGCCGCTACTACTGTGGAGAATTACAGAAAACTGAAAGAGGCAGGAATCGGAACTTATATCCTGTTTCAGGAGACCTATCATAAGGAAAGCTATCTGAAGCTCCACCCCACCGGACCAAAACATGATTATAACTATCACACAGAGGCTATGGACCGGGCCATGGAAGGCGGAATTGACGATGTGGGCTGCGGCGTTCTCTTTGGACTTGAAATGTACCGCTACGAATTTGCCGGCCTGCTGATGCATGCAGAACATCTGGAGGCTGTATATGGAGTAGGGCCTCATACTATCAGTGTGCCCAGAGTCAGGAAAGCAGATGATATTGATCCGGATGCTTTTGACAATGGTATTGACGATGACACTTTTGCAAAAATCGTGGCATGTATCCGTATCGCAGTGCCTTATACAGGCATGATCATCTCTACCAGAGAGAACCAGAAATGCAGAGAAAGAGTGCTCCACCTGGGAATCTCACAGATTTCCGGAGGCTCCAGGACCAGCGTGGGAGGTTATGCAGAACCTGAACCAGAGGAAGAGTCTTCAGAACAGTTTGAGGTCAGCGACAACCGTACTCTGGACGAAGTGGTGAACTGGCTGATGGGAATGGGATATGTACCCAGCTTCTGTACGGCCTGCTACCGGGAGGGAAGGACAGGAGACAGATTTATGTCTCTGTGCAAATCAGGACAGATCCAGAACTGCTGCCTGCCTAACGCCCTTATGACCTTAAAAGAATATCTTATGGACTATGCTTCCCCTGACACAGTAGAAAAGGGCCTGAAGCTGATCCAGGAGCAGATCCAGGATATTCCAAGGGAAAGAACCAGGGAGATTGTTAAGGAACGTCTTATTGAGATCGAGAAAGGAAACAGAGACTTCCGTTTCTGATACAGACAGGAGGCTTTACATGGGAATGAATCAGACACCTGCTTCTGAGCGGGTACATATCGGATTTTTCGGAAGGAGAAACGCAGGAAAATCCAGCGTTATGAACAGAGTTACCGGACAGGACCTGGCAGTGGTGTCGGAAGTGAAGGGTACGACCACAGATCCGGTTTATAAAGCTATGGAGCTGCTGCCTCTGGGACCTGTGGTGATGATGGATACTCCGGGAATTGACGATGAGGGAGAGCTGGGAGCTCTGCGGGTGAAAAAAAGCTATCAGGTTCTGAACAAGACCGATGCGGCGGTTCTGGTCATAGATGGAAAAAACGGTATGAGCCGGGAGGACCAGGCTCTGCTGGAAAGGATCCAAAAGAAGAATATTCCCAGTATCCTGGTGCTGAATAAGAGAGATCTGCTTACAGAGGAGGAGGTCTGTCAGACCCTTTCCGGCCTGCCGAAAGGATACCGGGAAGGGAAAGACTTCCTCTGGGTCAGCGCTCAGGAGGGCACCGGGATCCATGAATTAAAAGAACGGCTGGCAGTTCTGGCCAGTACAGAAGAAAACCAGAAAAAGATCGTGGGGGACCTGCTGTCCCCGGGGGATTTTGTGGTGCTTGTGGTGCCTGTGGATAAAGCTGCTCCCAAGGGAAGACTGATCCTTCCCCAGCAGCAGACAATCCGGGATATCCTGGATGCGGACGCAGTATCCGTAGTCATAAAAGAAGACAGGCTGAAAGAAACTCTGGAAAGGCTGGGACAGAAGCCCAGGCTGGTGATCACAGACAGCCAGGTTTTCGGAAGGGTTTCCCGGGATACTCCAAGGGAGATACCCCTGACCTCATTTTCCATACTGTTTGCCAGATATAAGGGAAATCTGAAGACTCTGGTAGATGGAGCTAGAACACTGGAAAAGCTGAAAGACGGAGATAAGGTACTGATCAGTGAAGGCTGTACCCATCACCGGCAATGCGGCGATATCGGTACGGTAAAGCTTCCGGCATGGATCCGGAAATATACGGGAAAAAACCTGGATTTTTCTTTTACCTCAGGGACAGAATTCCCTGATGAGCTGGGAATGTACAGTCTCATCGTCCACTGCGGCGGGTGCATGCTCAATGAAAGGGAAATGAAGTACCGGCTGAGCTGTGCCGGGGATCAGGAAGTGCCTATGACGAATTACGGCATCCTTATTGCTTACATGAATGGGATATTGGAGAGAAGCCTGGAGCCTTTTGGAGAAATCTGAGATATGTAAGAAGGAGATGACTTCTGCCTTATAAATGCGGGAGCCATCTCCTTTTGGTATTATTCTATGAAACTTTGTATTGCCGGCTGGGACAGCAGACATGGAATGAAGCATTTACTGCAGTGCTGTCTGTTTTACCCTGTTTAAAGCCTTGGATACTGCTGGAATTGAGATAATGATCACAGTTATGATTCCCTCTGCTACCAGATAGCTGTAATTATAGACGATAGGATATACGCTGGTAAGAGCTTTTGGGAAATTATCTGGCATATAGTCCATCCAGTAGAGATATCCGCCCAGAGCGTGGAAGGCTCCTCTGGCAATTACAGCGGCTATGTAGCCTTTCAGCAGGCCGTGGCTGCTCTTTGCAAAGAATCCTGCTACGCCAAGAGCGGCAAATGCCAGGATATAGTCGCAGCATACCTGGAAGAAGGAAAGCACATAAGGTTCCTGGATAAACTGCAGGATGCCGTAAGCCAGTCCTACTAAAACACCGGTTTTGGGTCCGTACCAGTTTGCCACAAGGACGATGAAAAGCATACTGCACAGAGTCACACTTCCGCCCCAGGGCATGTTGAACAGCTTCAGGTAAGAAGTAATAAAAGCCAGAGCCATGGCCATGGCGCAGAACACAAGCTGTCTGGTTCCCATCTTTTTCTTTTCTGAAATCTTGCCTGCAAAGACAAGGGCCGCCACAAAAAGAATAATTCCCACGGCGATGCACAGTACATATCCAGCGGTGGTCAGGCCTCCTTCTGCATTTACAAGAAATTGAAACATAAAAAATCCCTCCTGATTCCAAGACTGAAAACAAAAGGGCTGTAGTAAAATAACGCATCCCTACGTTGGCATTATCCAAATCAGGTTATGGGTCGAAGCTTAAAACTTCCTCTCAGCCTGTGACACAAGCTCCCCTTGTTATCAATCTTATGTAATTTAACCGGACTTTATATTATACATATCCAGGAAAAATGTCAAGAGGGGAAATAAGACTGAGAAAGTTATCATAACCTAAAGTGAGATAAGAAATTTAGACTTTTGCGGCTATCCTCTGGCATAAATAAGATAATGGAACTGCTGCATGAATCAGAAAATGATAATGTATCGATATTCCTGATATGTATTTCATGCAACTGCCCCATTATCTGAGAGTTTTATGATTTTTTAAGCCATGATCGGTTTCATAGCTTCAGAAAGCTTGTCTTTCTCTGCCTGAGCTTCTGCCAGATCTTTGCCAAGAGTTGTATAGTATACTTTGATCTTTGGCTCTGTTCCGGAAGGACGAACGATAACTGTTTCTTTGTTCTCCAGTTTGTAGATCAGAACATTGGCGGAAGGCAGCCCGGTTTCTTCTGGTTTTGTATAGTCGGTAACACTGACAACTTTATAGCCGGCGATTTCAGCAGGAGGATTCTTTCTCAGATCTTCCATGATTCCGGCCATTTTGTCCATGCCGCTTAATCCAGGGAATTCAAAGCTGTCGATCTTGTTAAGGTAACGGCCGTACTGAGCATAGATTTCTTCCATTCTCTGTTTCAGAGAGCTTCCGATGCTTCTGTAATAAGCAGCCATTTCGCAGATCAGCATAGAGCCGATAACAGCGTCTTTGTCACGAACATAAGGACCAGCCAGATAACCGTAGCTTTCTTCAAAACCAAAGATGAAACGGTCAACTTCTCCGGCGGCCTCCAGCTGTGCGATCTGATCGCCGATCCACTTAAAGCCGGTGAGAACGCTCCGCAGCTCTACGCCGTAATGTTCAGCCACAGCGTCTGCCAGAGGAGTGGATACGATAGATTTTACAGCTACAGCTTTTTCAGGCATAGTGCCTTTTTCGATACGTCCTGCACAGATATAATCCAGAAGGAGTACACCTACTTCATTTCCGCTTACCAGTTCATAAGAACCATCGGGACACTTCATAGCGATGCCCACACGGTCTGCATCCGGGTCAGTAGCCAGCATCAGGTCAGCGCCGGTTTCTTTTGCCAGATTTAAGCCCTGCTCCAGAGCCTCGAAAATTTCAGGGTTCGGATAGCTGCAGGTAGTGAAGTAACCGTTTGGATATTCCTGATCAGGAACAATGGTGATATCGGTAATGCCAATGTCTTTTAATACCTGAGTTACAGGTACAAGACCAGAACCGTTCAGAGGGCTGTATACTAATTTCAGACCAGCTGTCTTGCACAGACCCGGACGAACCTGTCTGGACTCGATGGCTTCATAGAGAGCTTTCTTGCAGTCATCTCCCACAAAGCGGATGAGACCTTCCTCAACACCCTGGGCAAAGGACATATATTTTGCTCCGTTAAGCACGTCTGTTTTCTGGATCTCTTCATATACGATAGCGGCGGCGTCATCAGTCATCTGGCAGCCGTCAGGGCCGTAAGCCTTATATCCGTTGTATTTTGCAGGGTTATGGGAAGCTGTTACCATGACGCCTGCGTTGCAGTTGTAGTAGCGTGTTGCAAAGGAAAGGGCCGGTACAGGCATTAAAGCGTCATAGATCCTTACCTTGATTCCGTTTGCTGCCAGAACTCCTGCGGCATTTTTGGCGAATACATCACTTTTCAGACGGCTGTCGTAGCTGATAGCAACGGTCTGTGTGCCGCCCTGAGTTTTTACCCAGTTTGCAAGACCCTGTGTAGCCTGGCGGACTACATAAATATTCATGCGGTTTGTTCCTGCGCCCAGTACGCCTCGAAGTCCGGCTGTACCAAATTTCAGGGCTACTGCAAAACGCTCTTTGATTTCATCATCATTTCCCTCGATCCGGGATAATTCCGGATTTAAATCCGCATCTTCCAGATCTGCGTTTAACCAACGCTTGTACTCTTCCTGATACATTTTTACCACTCCTACCATATTCTTTATAGTTTTTTTGTGAAATCATCACAATACATACTACTAATATACCATGTTTAGAGGAGAACGGCAATCATTCCATGAAGTTTTTTACAGCCTCTCAAAAACCGGCATATACTCGACAGGAGCCAAAACCGTTACCTTGCAGCCGCCCTGGTAAACTTCGCCTGTAGAAGTCAGTTTCCACTGACCGGCAGGAAGATAAACCTCCCGTTCAAACTGATTTAAATGAAGAACAGGAGCAACCAGATATTTCTCTCCGAACATATACTGATCCTGAAGTTCCCAGCATTTCTCATCTTCCGGGAATTCGTAGAACATGGTCCGCAGGAGAGGAGAGCCATTTTCATGAGCTTCCTGGTAAAGCTGCTTGATGTAATCGTGCATGGAAATACGGATATCATAGTATTTTCTCATGATCTTATAGTTTTCTTCTCCATAACTCCACAGCTCATTAGGCTGGCCTGTGTGGAGGTATCCGCCGCCCCAGTCTCTGTCATCCAGAGGCGGAATATTGTAAGGACCTCTGTCTCCATGCATACGCAGAACAGGAGAGTAGACTGCAAACTGATACCAGGGGATACCGGCGATACCCATATTCAGACCGCACTGGATCTGATCCGTAAATGCTTCAAAGGTGCTTGGAACATCTCCGGACCAGACCACGTTTCCGTATTTCTGAGAGCCTGCCCAGGCACAGCGGAGGAGATTGACCACAGGACCTTTTCCGGCTTTGCTCATTTCGTCATAGAAGATCCGGCTGTACATTTGAGGATAATGATTGCTGATAGCCAAAGCAGGACCATCGCAGTACCGATAATTTTCAAAATCATATACTCCATAATCAGGCTCAGAATTATCCAGCCAGAAGGCGTCAATGCCCAGATCATAATAATTCTTCTTGCAGACTTCCCATACATATTTCCTGGTCTCCGGATTGAAAGGATCGATCTCTACACAATCTCCCTGATAGTCATAAGTCTGGGCAGCTCCTCTTTCTGTCCGGATCAGAAGGCCTTTCTCCATCATAGGGCCAAAGTTCTCGCTTTTTCTGTCCACAGAAGGCCAGATAGAAACAATAACTTTGATTCCCATGGAGTGGAGCTCATCTACCATAGCTTTTGGATCCGGCCAGTATTTCTTGTCAAATTTCCAGTCGCCCTGAAGTGTCCAGTGGAAGAAGTCAATGACGATCTGGTCGATCTTGATCCCTTCCTTCTGATACTGGCGGGCTACGGTCAGTACCTCATCCTGGGTGCGGTAACGAAGCTTGCACTGCCACAGTCCCATGAGATCTTCAGGAAACATTTCCGCATGTCCGGTAACCGCAGTATAGTTTTTCAGAATCTCCTTTGGAGTGTCGGCTGCAGTGATCCAGTAATCCATCTCCTTTGTGGCTCTTGCAGTCCATTCGGTATAGTTTTTGCCAAAGGTAACCTGTCCTACCGCAGGATTATTCCAGAGAAATCCGTATCCAAAAGAAGACAGGGCAAAAGGAACAGAGATCTGAGAATTCCGCTGAGCAAGCTCCAGAGTACAGCCCTTTAAGTCCAGATAAGGCTGCTGGTACTGGCCCATTCCAAAGAGTTTTTCTCCGTCATTGCTTTCAAACTTCAGATTCAGAGAATATTCTGTGCCTCCGATAATGCCTTTCCATTCCCGGTTGATCACCTTCAGACATCTGCTTTCTCTTGATAAGGTGCCGTCATACATACGGAAATACTCTCTGAGAATCTTTTTATCATCTTTATAGAAAGTAATGATACCTGCGAAATTGACTACTGCCTTTAAACGTCCATTGGTGATAGCGGCAATTTCTTTTTTGTCAATGGTTCCGTCTCCTACCCAATGATCCTCTTCCTCTAGGGTTACCAAAGAATCTGTTTTCGGCACTTCTTCTGTCAGTGCCCAGTTATTTCCTGAAAAATTTCGGAGCATGGTAGAGCGGACTCTGAAAGAATCTTCTCCCCATGGTTCGATTCTGGTCATTTCTCCGTTGTGATAAAAAACCAGAGCGTTCTTATCGTTTACAAATTTCATGGAAGTTTCCTCCTTTGCTGTTTTGTGTGTGGAATGCTTTTTATGATGAAATCATAGAACAGACAGAGAGATTTTTCTACTTGAATCCTATGGATATCTGATACTATAATACTTTTATGAATGTACAGTCAGATATTATAAAAATTAAAGAAAACAGAAAACATGGTACGGCCCTGGTGCCCTTCAGTTTGTACGAATGCCCCATGCCGGAACTGTTTACCCATGTCCTCACCCATTGGCATGAGGAAGTTGAGCTGAATTATGTGTGGGAAGGAGAGGGGGAGATCTACCTGAATGGAGAGAAATATACGGTGTCTGTGGGAGATATTCTTGTGATCCTTCCCAATGTTCTTCATGCTGCTTATCCACGAAGGGGAAGCTCCCTGAAGTATGACGCCTTCGTCTTTCATCCTTCTTTATTAGGCATTGGGAATAATGACAGAAGTGCTGTGGAATGTGTTTATCCTCTTCTCAAAGGTCAGATGAAAATTAACTGTTATATCACGAAAGAAAGGGAGGATTATCAGGAATTTCTGGATTGTATCCGGCAGATACTTTCCGCTGCCAGAGAAAACAAAGGACATTCTGACCTTTTATTAAAAAGCGGACTGTTCCGATTTTTATATCTTCTGGAAAAAGGGGCTTCCTTAAACCCGGAAGCAGAATCCTTTGAGAGAGATCTGATCCGGCTCAGGATCCGGGCCGCCTGCGAAACTCTGCATAAAACTGACAGGAATATCTCGGATATAGCGGCAAACTGCGGCTACAGCAATCTTTCCAATTTTAACCGGCAGTTTAAAAGATATGTGGGGTGCAGTCCGGGAAACTACCGGAGAATGGGAAAAAATCATCAAAACCTCCTGCATAACGGCTTGTCAAAAAGAAAAAGCGGAAAATGATCATACAATGCTTCTAATCATTCCCGCTTTTAAATTACGTCCCGTGCGGGAATCGAACCCACAGCTAGCGCTTAGGAGGCGCTTGTTTTATCCGTTAAACTAACAGGACATATGTTTGATTTACTGCCTTTCTATGATACTATAAATCCCCCCTTTTGGCAAGAGGGGATTTATTTTTCTCAGATTCTCAGTCATCTTCAGAGTGTCCATGATGTCTATGCCTATGCAGTGACTGCACAGGATCCTCTTCGTAGATGTATGTTTCCGATTCTTCAAGCTCCTCCGAATCTTCGGCTAGAGGATCCTCCTGGAATTTCTCCTGTGAATATTTCCAGATCAGATCCCGGATTTCCGTCATAGTCATATCCTGAACTTCTTCCAGAGTAACGTCGGCATCCAGTTCCTGAAGGATTTCCCAGGCCTGATATTTCCCGAAGGAAAGGCCGGCGTCGTGGGCAGAGTGGATTTCTTCGGAATCTCCCGAATGGCAGTGTACATTTTTATGTTGGGACATGCAGGACTCTATATTCTGGAGGATCTGGCTGCTTTGGGACTCATCCTCTCCGGCTACGGTCAGCACCACATCTGCATCATCGGTCAGATAGACCTCCATATCCTGATCTTCCAGCAGTGATTTCAGAGCATCCGTATAATCCATATACTTAATGCTCAGATTATCGGCCAGAGCCCGGCCGTCTTCATTATATCCAATTACTGAGACTATCCGGTCAAAACGGTTGATCCCAAGCTCCAGGGAAGGATTCACATCTACGCTGATAAAAGCAGTAGGGGTGAAGAAGAGGTAGGAGCCTCCGGCCAGGAAAACAAGAAGAGAGCAGGCTGCGGCTGCCGCAAATCTTCGGAAATGAATGCTGAGGCCTCTGCTTTTTTTATATACATGCTTAGAAAGATAAGCTTTTGTACCGGATTTCAGGGCATCCTCTGCGTGGATCTGATCAAATGCGGCCTTTATTTTTTCCTTATCTTCCATGTTCACCCACCTCCTCCAGTCTGGTTTTGAGAGCCTGTCTTCCGCGGTTGAGAAGAGTATAGACGGTATTTACATTTTTGTGAAGGATGCTGCTGATCTCTGCCGCTGAATATTCCTCGTAATAATAGAGATAAATCACATCCTTATATTTGCGGGGAAGAGACAGGACAGCCTCCAGAACATCGCTGTGATCCAAGCCCGGTTCCTCTGCTTTTTCTGTTACAGAATCCAGGGGAAGGGTCCTGCTTTTGAAGAAACTTTTCAGAAGATCTTTGCAGGCATTGATGGTCACCCGTATGATCCAGGCCTTTTCATGCTCGGAACTGTCAAAATCAGGAGCATGAAGAACATACTTTAAAAACACCGTTTGAAAGATGTCCTCGGTGTCAGAATAGTTTTTCAGATGTATCATACAGATTCTTTTTACAGTATCTCCGTAGAGATCTATGGCCCTGGAGGCCTCTTCCTCACTTCGCATTTCTTTTCCCCGTCCTTCTTATTCCTTGCCGCCCTCAATAGCTGATTCCCCCAAGCTGCCGGGCATTTAGTGGGTGAAGCTGTGGTGGGCAGAGCGGGCGTACCCTGAATGGGAACAGCAGCCCCTGTGAGAATTATAATAACCGCAGTTCTCATTCTTGTCTATATTACGATTACAGTGAGAATCCTGGCACCAGGAGCATGTCTGATCCTGGTATTGCACCTGACTTCTTTCGGCATTATCCCAACCGGCAGCCAGGACGCCGGTGCTTCCCAGAATTACAGCGGCTGTTCCGATAAGGAATCCTTTTCCTAATTTCTTCATATGAAAATACCCCCTGACATGTGATTTTTTACTGATTTAACTGGTTTCATTATAAATACGAATGAAGGAGGGGATTTCATTCAAAAAAATAGAAAATATTTGAAAGAGGCAGATGCAGAAAATTACAATATCCGGTCAGTTCATGTTATAAAAAAGAAAAATTATGAAAGTTTTGTTGAAAACTGTCAAAAAAAGTATATAATGGGAGTAAGTTTAAGGGCTGAAAATGTATGACTAGTGTAAAAAATATATAAAAGGAGTAAATGGATGGCAGATATTGGAAATACCAATTCGTACCTTGCTGAAGGTGATACGGTGGATTTGAGCCGCCAGCTGGAGGAAAGGCTGAATGAACAGCTGATCAATGATAATATAGGAGGTGCCCGGGAGAGTGCAGGACAGGCAGAAGCCGGGGCTGAACCTGAACCAGTAAACGTCCAGCCAGTTCAGCCGGCACAGGAAGATTTGGAAGAAGAAACCATTTCTATGATCAATGAGAGCAAATATCTCCGTTACATAGCGGAACTGAGAAAAGCAGACAGTGAACTGGCGCTGGCTAAGGCGGAATCGGCAGAGTTGGTCCTTCAGATGAATAATTATAAAAAACATTATGTAGAATATGAAGAAATTATTCTGCAGCTGATCAATAAACATGACCGAATACTGGCAGGACATATAAAAACACTGACAGGACTCGCCCGATCTATAGAGAATAACAGCGATTCACTGAGTTCCCGTATTGACAATGAGATCCTGAGGCTGACGGAATCCCTTTCCCAATCCATCGAGGGCAGTGTGAAAAAGTCCTGTGATGAAGAACTGGCCAGAGTAGAAGAGGCCACAAAGGTTCTTTACGATTACAGTGAAAAGGTGAAGGAACAGTACATTAAATTCCAGAAGATGGAAAAAGTAAAATTTGGCCTGTTTATTATCAGCAGTGCGTCCGCACCGATAGTTTTGATTTTAATGATTTTGAATATGATGCATATTATCTGATCACATAAATTTTTAATAAAACCTTATCATCCCGGTATTTGCAAAACCTGCAGTATTTTGCAAATACCGGGCAGTTTTGTTTAATTACCAGTCTTGAAAACACTTGGGTTGTGGCACAATGATAGGATTCGGAATTTTTTGATTATGCAACTGTCAAACTCCCGCCCACAAACAGCTTTATAGCTGCTTTATTGTTTTTTTGCAGCTATTACATTTTAAACATTACCGAAGAGGTTAATTTTACATATTTATAACAAAAATTGTAATAATTCGAGTTGATTATTACAAAATCCTGTCGTATAATAAATTTTGATTACCAGAAAGGTAAAATAATAAACTATTAGAACTAAAAAATAAAATATAGGAGGTCGGAGAGGGGCTGGCATACGCTTGCCAGTTTTTATTCATGAAAAAAATAGACATACACTGCCATGTACTTCCAGGTTTAGACGATGGGGCACATAATATAGAAGAGAGCATGCAAATGCTCAAGATGGCTAAGAAGCAAAATATCTGTGCAGTAGTTGCGACACCTCATTATTCCAACCATTTTAGAAACGACAAGCCAGAAGTGATCAGGGAGCTGTGCCGTACTCTGGAGCAGAAAGCCCGTAAGGAAGTGGACCCACATTTCAGGATTTTTTCAGGACAGGAAAATCTTGCTTCAGAAGATATTCTGGAACTCTTGGATAAGAGAAAAGTACTGACATTGGCCGGCAGTTCTTATGTTCTCATGGAATTTCTTCCGTCAACGCCATATTCCAATATTTTCCGGACTGTACAGTCTTTGCTGCTGAATCAGTATCAGCCGATACTGGCTCACGTTGAGCGCTATGACGTATTGCGGGAAAAGGGAAGAATAGAAGAACTGATAGAAATAGGAGCCACCATACAGATGAATTACCGTCCTATTGGAGGGAGATGGTATGACGAGACCACCAGATGGTGCAGAAAAATGCTGAAAGAAGGGAATGTCCATCTTTTAGGAACAGATATGCATAATACCAAGGCAAGAAGCCCGGAAACAGCCGATGCGGAGGCCTGGATGGAAAAGCATTTGGACCCTTCCTATGTACGGGAGATTTCTTACAGAAATCCCTTAAAAATAATAAAACATGAGAAAATTTGAAAAGGAAAAGAAACATGGAAAACAGAAATGATGAAGAACTGGAAATTGATCTGAGGAGTATATTCCTTGCAATGAAGCAGAGAGTGCTGGTAATCATTGCTTCAGCTCTTTTGCTGGGATGCGTAAGCTGCCTATTTACAATGCTGTTCATAACGCCGCAGTATTCCTCTTCAGCTACAATGCTGGTTCTTCCGAGAGAAGACAATACCACTGCTGTGTCAGAACTGCAGGCAGGCACCCAGCTGACAAATGACTATGCGGTACTGTTAACCAGCCGTCCGGTACTGGAAAGCGTGATCAATGAGCTGAGTCTGGACATGACTTATCAGCAGCTGAATGGTACGATCACTGTGGAAAATCCCCAGGATACCAGACTGCTGCAGATAACAGTGGAAAATCCGGATCCCGAGGGCGCCAGAGATATTGTAAATCAGCTGGCTGCGACAGCATCCGCTTATATTGGAGACAATATGGAAGTGGAAGCGCCTAAGGTTATCGAACAAGGAGAAATTCCTACAGAGAGGACAAGCCCGAATATGAAAAAAATGGCCCTGCTGGGATTAGCGGCAGGTCTGATCCTCAGTATGGGAATCATTGCTCTGAAGACAATTCTGGACGATACGGTCAAGACCGAAGATGACATTACACGCTATCTCAACATTTCCACTCTGGCCAGTGTTCCGGACAGAAAGGATTTTATTTCCAATAAAGGTAAGAAAACCCGAGGTAAGAAGAAAAATTCGAAAAAGAGGAAAAGCAGATGAATCTGGATATGCAGGTGGTAATGACAGACCCCAAAAAAGAAAATTATTTTTATGAAGAGGCGCTGAAAACTCTCCGTACAAATATACAGTTTACAGGGAAAAATATTAAGACGATCCTTCTGACCAGCTGCTTTCCGAACGAGGGGAAAAGCGATATCTCCATGCAGCTGGCTAAAGAAATCGGCAAGGCAGGAAAAAGGGTCCTTCTGATAGATGCGGATATCAGAAAATCCGCTTATGTAACAAGATACCGGGTAAGAAAGACGGTAAAAGGCCTGTCCCAGTATCTCAGCGGCCAGGCTGCCGAATCAGAAGTACGGTATAGGACCAATTTTGAAAATGTAGACATTATCTTCTCCGGTCCGGTAGCGCCTAATCCCTCAGAACTTCTGAACGATCCGGCCTTTGGAGAGCTGATCACAAGACTCCGCCAGGAATATGACTATATACTGCTGGATACGCCGCCGATGATGAATCTGATCGACGCGGCTATAGTGGCAAGAGAATGTGATGGAGCAATCTTAGTTATAGAAAGCGGCCGGGTAAGCTATAAGCTTGCGCAGAAGGTCCTGGAACAGCTGAAGAAAAGCGGATGCAAAGTTTTAGGAGCTGTTCTGAATAAAGTAGATATGAAGAATGACCGGAAGTATTCCGCATATTCTTCATATTATAAAGAATATGCATCGAAATAATAAAGAAGGACGGCAGAGAAAATGAAAGAGTTTATCAAAAGATTTTTGCTGGTACTTCTGTGCGCAGTATTATTGGCGGCCTTTGCAGGCTTCCTGCTCCTGGATCATCAGTCACGGCAGCAGGACCGGCAGCGGCTGAAAGGGCTGCAGGCTGAGGAGAGCAATACACAGACCCAATCCTCAGAAGAGCAAGATGCGGAACCTCAGGAGACTCAGAACGCAGAAAAGGAAACGCAGACCGAAGAAACTCCTGAAGAGCCGGCGCAGATTCCAGTTCAGGGAGTGGCCTGCTGGGGAGATGAGCTCCTATCTACACAGGAAGCTGCCACCTATTCTTATAAAGTTGTCCTCCAGAATCTGCTGACAGAGAACGGCTATGGGCTGACAGTAGCGGATAAGACCCTCAACGGCGCCAGCACCTTATCTGTCATGAAGATGGCGGGAGTTCCTCAGGAAGAGCTGGACGCCTATGTGGCCCAGCATATTGAAAAGGCAGCAGGAGCTGAACTTCCTATAGAAGAGACAAACATGAGAGACTTGACGGAAGAACAGCTGGCCAGGCCCGATGCAGACTATATTCCTGTGATCTTTATGGGATACTATGGAGGATGGAATCATGATCCTCAAGAGCTTATCGAGCAGCAGCAGAAGGTTCTGGACACATTCGGAGCTAATAAAGATAAATTCATAATCGCAGGGATCACTCCTGCAGACGGCAGCGTAGATGTGACTACTTATGACAGCGCTATGAAAGAAGCCTGGGGAGAACATTATATCAGTACAGAAGAGATTACCACACAGCCTCAGGCAAGCTATGAGGGACAGGCAGAGATTGCCAATGCGGTCTATCAGAAGCTTATTGAATTAAATTATATCAGTAAGTGACAGGAGTAATGAGATATGTATCAAAAAATTTCCAGCAGCTGGCTGAAACATTGGGATTTTATCTTGTTGGATTTTATCTTTCTGCAGGCTGCTTATGTGCTGGCCTATCTGCTGCGAAATGGAACATTAAACCCATATGCTGATGAGCTATACAGGAATATAGCAGTGATCATCTGTATGGCAGATATCTGCGCAGTGTTTTTCCTGGAAGGCTATCGGGGCATTATGCGGAGAGGCTATTTTCAGGAACTCAAGGCAGTGCTGGAACATGTGCTGACGATCTGTATCTTTGAGCTCGCATACCTGTATCTTACACAAGGAGGGGAGCGGTTTTCCAGAGGCGCATTTATAATATTTGTATTTGCCGCTGTACTGCTGCTCTATGCGGAACGTATCGTCTGGAAAAACTATCTCCTGAGACATAAAAAGGTTTTTTATAAACAGAAAGCTCTTCTGGTAGTTACCACCAGCGACAGGGCGGAACATACTCTTCAGGTCATTCAGAATCATACATATAATGAACTGACCATTGCCGGCGTGATCCTGGCGGACAAGGAGAATACAGCAGAACAGAAGATTTCAGGGATTCCGGTTGTGTGTACGGTAGAAGAAATTCCCTCATATATTCAAACGAGATGGATTGATGGAATCATCATAGACCAGAGCAGCCGGACCCTGCTTCCGGAAAAGATCACGAATATCTGCATCGCCATGGGCGTTTCCATACACAGGAGTATAGCAGAAGTGGGAAAAGAAGGAAGCGGAAATCAGGAGATGGAAAGACTGGGCGGTTTTATGGTAGTTACCACAGCTATGAGAATGGCTACTGCCAGGCAGATATTCCTTAAGAGGACTCTTGATATCTGTGGCGCTGTTGTAGGACTGATTTTAACGCTCATACTTTCTATCTTCGTTGCTCCGGCAATCTTTATTTCTTCTCCGGGCCCGGTGATCTTCTCCCAGACCCGTGTAGGAAAGAATGGAAGAAGATTTAAAATTTATAAGTTCCGCAGTATGTATCTGGATGCTGAAAAAAGGAAAAAAGAGCTGATGGAAAAGAATGAAATGAATGGTCTGATGTTCAAGATGGACGCAGATCCCAGAATCATCGGAAGCGGGCCAGACGGTACCAGACATGGAATCGGCTGGTTCATCAGAAAGACTTCCATAGATGAACTTCCACAGTTCTTTAACATATTGAAAGGGGAAATGAGCCTGGTAGGAACAAGACCCCCTACAGAAGACGAGTGGGAACAATATGAGTATCACCATAGAGGCAGAATGGCCATCAAGCCAGGGCTTACCGGCATGTGGCAGGTAAGCGGCCGCAGCAATATCACAGACTTTGAAGAAGTGGTAAAATTGGATATGGACTATATTCAGCACTGGAATATCGGATTGGACATTAAAATACTGCTGAAGACAGTGCTGGTGGTATTAAAAGGCCAGGGATCAAAATGATTTTCTGGCTGGAGAAAGTACAAATAATAACAATTATTTGAGGGTTTTAGAAACTATGCAATTAAGATTAACTGAATTATATGTACCTTCTTTTTTATTTTTATAAAGGAAATTCGATAGTTAATTATATCTTAATTGAACAAGAAGCTAAAGTGAAAAGAGGATGAAGAATGAATATTTTGCTGTTGGGGGCAGCCGGGTTTATCGGGACTAATTTGACCATAGAATTAGCTAAAAATAAAAACAATCGTATTACACTTGTAGATAAATGCAAAGACTATTTTACCTCTATTCAGAAAATGCATTATGATAATGTTAATATTATTGAGTCTGATTTCACAATTAATTCAAATTTTGAGGATCTTCTAAAAGGACAAGAAACAATATATCACCTTGTGAGTACAACGGTTCCAACCACATCGAACCAGCAGATTCCACAGGAACTGATTTCTAATGTTGTTTTTTCTTCAAAGCTTTTTGAAGCATGTGTTAAATGTAATGTGAAGAAGATTGTATTCATTTCTTCGGGTGGTACAGTATATGGAAAAGAAGAAGATTGTCCTTTAAAAGAAATAACACCAACAAATCCCATTTCTTCATACGGAATTCAAAAGGTAACAATTGAGAAGCTTCTCTATCTTTATAATTATTTGTATGGAATTGATTATAGAGTTATTCGTCTCGCAAATCCTTATGGACCATATCAAAGACCAAATGGTGTGCTAGGTGCTGTCACAACCTTTACATATAAAGCGCTTAAAAATGAGCAAATAACAGTCTATGGAGATGGATCTGTTGTAAGAGATTTTATTTACATAGATGATGCGGTCAGAGCCATTACGAAAATTGTGGATGGTGAAAATAAACACCATATTTTCAATTTAGGGTGTGGATATGGAACAAGTATAAAACAAGTACTCGATACAATTGAATCCGCTCTAGGTATACATTTAGATGTAGCATTTGTTAAAGCACGCAAAGTTGATGTTCCTGTAAACTACTTAGATATTAGTCGTTATGAAAAATATTATGGAGCACTAAATCCCATCACATTGAAAGAGGGAATTATAAGGACAGCTGAATTTATGCGACGTGAGTATTCTCTTTAGTCACTATGCATAACATAAAACGATTTTTTCTGACAATATTATGCTGTGAAAATAGAGATGGAATAAAGGCGTTGTTATAAAGAGAAGAGTTTTAGACAGAAGCACTGGAGCAAGATTTTACTCTATTATAATGGTAGGATTTAAACAACTATTATTGAGATATGATAAGCGGGTGATTTACTACTCACTATTAACACTAATGCTTGCATGGATAAAATATATATTAGTTCTTTCTTACCCAGCCCTAATATAACAAAATTTTAGAGCTTACTTGATAATGGATATCAATTTGGAATTTTGTTATCGTATGCTGTACAGAAATCATCGGATGGTTTAATACAAACGTTCGCTATTGAAGAATGACTTACTGCTGATGAACATGGTGTAATAATCCTAAGTGATATTATATTCTATGAAAATGATTTCTCTTACATTTAAAAAGTTGTGTTAAAAAGGCAAGGTATTATGGTGTTGGGCATTAGAATAAATTGCAAGCTGGTATGAATGTACAGTAGATAATAAATTTGTATGTTTCAGAAGATAAGTTTAGAAAGTTATCTTATAGATAGTATTTTAAAATGGCAACTAAAAGAAATCCTATAAACAATATGAGCAGCATAAACTAACAGACCTACTATGAATTAATGTATAAAAATAAATATTAGAAGAGGTTTTCAATGGAGCGAATAGCAGTTATAATGGGAAAAATGCATTCTGGAGGCAAGAAAAATCTTGTAATGGAATATTATAGGAATATTGATCGAACTCAAATACAGTTTGATTTTATCTGCGATTCTGATTCGAATGCTATACCGAAAGAAGAGATTTTAGCTCTTGGCGGTAGATATTATGAAATTACACCATATCAGCATATCCTTAAAAACATGTTTGAAATGCGAAAGATTTGCAAAAAAAACAAATATAAGATTATGCACGCTTATAATGGAACCATGAATCTGTTCTCAATGTTTGTTGGATGGCAATGCCATATTCCTGTACGAATTAATGAGAGCATTTCGATGGGGCATAGTGCAGACAAGAAAACCATTCTAAAAAATATTCTGAAGCCTTTTTCTAGAATGTTTGCTACACATTTCTTGGCAAACGGAGAAGTCTGTGGACGATGGCAATTTGGAGATAAACTCTATGAGGAAGGTAAGGTAAAAATCTTTAAGACGGTGATTAATACTGAGTTCAATAAATACGATCCTGAATTACGAGAGAAAACAAGAAAAAATTTTGGAATTCAAGATAGTATTGTAATTGGTCATATTGGTCGATTAACAGAACAGAAAAATACGCTTTTTATTATTGACATTTTTAATGAGATTGTCAAGAAAGAGTCTAAAGCAGTACTTTTAATTATAGGCGATGGCAATCTTCGAGATCTAATGCTAGAAAAAATAAAGAAATTCGGAATAGAAGATAACGTAATGTATTTGGGGAGAAGAGAAGATATACAACAATTCTATAATGCAATGGACTGTTTTTTGCTCCCTAGCCTCTATGAAGGATTACCAGTAGTAGGTGTTGAGGCGGAAAACTGTGGTCTTCCAGTTTTTTTCTCAACAGAGATACCGGATGAATCTAGCGCTTGTCCAGATTTAGGCCATTTTATCAGTCTAGATAAAGAAGCTAAATTTTGGGCACAGGAGATTCTTGATGCCACGAAAAAAAATGTAGGATCAAGAAGCGATAGAACAGAAGAAGTAAAATCCGCAGGTTTTGACTCTAATGTAGAAGCTAGAAAGCTTTTAGAGTATTACAAAAAAGTACTTAGCATACATCGGACGGATAAATCATTAAATTTTATGTAACAAGAGTCAACAATTATTTTGTCATAAGGTTATAAATGAAGTATATAGCCAAGGGAATAAATATGTTGCTTTAAATTTTAATGATATGGAAGCTGTCCAATATTTGTAACTTCAGAAGTTATATTGAATGTGGTCTCTATTGCATGTCATAGACATCTGTGGATATGGCAGAGGATGATAACAAAGTCAGAAAAGATTTATACTATCAATACTAGAGGAACGTAGGATATTGCGGACATCTACAAGAAAAGCAATTGTAAGATACTTTATTTATTCGCATGCTAAACGTTTGACGGTCAGGGAACTGAATCCTGAAAATTGGTGCGTAAATATTACAGGCATTTAATCTTAAAATTATGGAGTATTTTAAATGAAACGAGTTCAAATATTACTTTCTTCATATAAAGGGCAAAGCTATATTGAGGAACAAATTAATAGTATATTAACACAAGTAAATGTGGATATTCATATTTTGATCCGTGACGATGGTTCTGATGATGATACAATACCGATAATAAAAAAATATAATGATCCAAGAATTACTATCATAGAAGGGCAAAATATTGGTGCGACAAAAAGTTTTTTTGAACTAATTAGGATTTCTGGAGATGCAGAATATTATGCATTTTCTGATCAGGATGACGTATGGGATTCCGATAAATTAATATCTGCGATAGATATACTAAATAAATTTGCTGAGATTCCGGCAATATATTCTTCAAATACTAGACTAGTTGATAAACAATTACAGTTCCTTAAAAACGAAAACAAATCACCTAATACTACATTGGGATCTGCACTAATTAAAAACTATGCTACGGGATGTACAATTGTTTTCAACCATGAATTAATGAAATACCTAAAGAGAAATACTAATATAGTAGTACCATATCATGACTGGTGGGTTAATTTGGTTGCTCTTTCAATAGGTGGAGTATCATTATATGATAATACACCACATATTAGTTACAGACAGCATGATAACAACGTCGTAGGTTCTCAAAAAAATTTTTTTAAAAAATGGACGGATAGAGCTTTTCGATATAGAACTACACAGTATCATAGAGACTTGATGGCGAAAGAATTAATAAGAATATACCACGATAAACTTGATGATAAAAGTAAAGATATCTTAAATATTTTTGCTGATGAAAAATCGAAGGTAATTGACTTTTTGAGAAATAGAAATATAAAAACATCCAATACAATTGATAATATAATGTTTTTTATATTAGTTGTAACAAATAAGCTTTAACAACTATGCAATCTTTTTATGAGAAGCATTTGGTATTAAATATTAATTAGCAGAAGTTAAAGCTAGCTATATGGGATTAAGAGAAAGGAGGAAGTCAAGTATCCTTGCTTGATGTTTATAAATGCTGATTTGGCTATTAATATTACTTTCCATAATAATGTTTATCCCTTTCTATCAATATTTGGGTAGAGAATGGTATGGACCATATAGTTTATTTTATTTTCCCTTCTTAATTTGTTATTTAATCGCAGCATACAATGCCAATAGTTGGGAGTTTGAATTGGGAATAAAAACATTTTTTGCATTATTATTAGGTGAGTTTGCTTTTTTATTTGGTTGTGTAATTGCCAAAAAAGTTTCCATTCGTGGGGGGACGAGTAGAGAAAGAGTTAACCTTTTCCATTTAGAAGGAAAAAGTAATAAAATATCAAGCAATCGCCTTTCAATTATTGTATTTTTTGAATTTGTGTTTTTTATGTATTATTTTATCAAGGTTTATATATGGGGTATACAACATGGACGTTCAATAATTGAAGCAATCAATAGTATAATGTTAAATGGAAAATTTGATGGTGATGGTGATCCGTTAGGGCTACCTTTTTGGATTCAAATATTTCTACAAATGAACTATATTGCTGGTTATTTATTCGCATATTTAATTGCTAGAAGGATTTTACTTAAAGACAGAACAAATATACTACTATTGTGTTTAGGATATTTTATATCTATGTTAACTAACTTTTTGGGTGGATCAAGAGGGCCTATTCTAGAAATATTAGGAGCACTATTAATAAGTTTTGGTATTACATACTATTTTAAAACCTCTAAACGATTTTTCCCTATTAAAACAGTACTAAAAATAGTGATTATTGTTGCTATTGTAGGAATTGGTTTTTTTGAAATTCTTCCATTAATGGGAAGATCTCAAACCGCAGCTAACGAAAGTGATGTATTTACACAATATATTGGATCGCAGATATACAACTTGAACTATTTTATAGAAAATGTTGATACTCATAGCACTTTCTTTTGTGCTGAAACACTGAAAAGTTTTTATGCAGATATAGAGTCTTTTACAGGATTAAATATTGGCTATAAAGATGGAATGATTGGTAATTTTTATGTCTTTACATCAAATGGTCATAATCTTGGAAATGTTTTTACAACTTATTACAATTTTTATATTGATTTTGGAATGATTGGCATTTTTATTTTCACTGCATTTATTGGTTGGTTTTCTGAATTATTTTTTAAACATCTTAAATATAATGAAAATATGGTGAATTTTAAGCTTATATTATATATATATATGGCTTCTTCAATCATGTTTAGCTTTTTTGCATCAAGATTTTTTCAAAATGTAATTCAGTTAAAAATGTTAATAAAGTTATTTTGGCTTTTAATTATGTATTTGTATTTAGTTAATGGATCATATTTGAGATTTAAAATTGGATATTCAGTTAAATTTAGCCTGAATAGGAGTTATAGCAATTATATTGGGAGAAAATAACATATTATGAGTAAGATTGTATGCGTAGTAGTAACTTACAATAGGCTGGAAAAATTAAAGTGTGCTTTAGAATCTTATAATAATCAAACTATGCTACCACAAAAATTGATTGTTATTGATAATCATAGTACTGATGGAACAACTGATTACCTGCGCACATGGGAAAAGATAAAAGATAATTATGAAAAAGAGTGTGTTTATCTTACAGAAAATACTGGAGGAGCCGGTGGCTTTTATGAGGGGATAAAAAAGGCTCTAGAATCTTTTTGCGATTGGATTTATATATCTGATGATGATGCGTATTTGGAACCCAATGTTATCGAAAAAATTAATTTATATGCAGAAAAAGCCGAATCTACTTTAGGAGCAATATGCGGAAAAGTCGAGGAAAATGGGGGGATAGGTTATTTTCATCGCAGAATATATAAAGAAGGGGTATTGTTTCTACATGAGTGTAATCTTAAAGATTCTGATTATTCAAAAGAATACGTAGATCTTTCAACGTATTCTTTTGTAGGAACTGCGGTTAGAGCGGAAGCAATATGGAGTATCGGTCTTCCGAACAAAAAATTTTTCTTATGGTATGACGATACTGAACATGGAGTTAGGATGGCAAAAAGGTATGTCGTTAGGTTGTACCCAGATATTGTAATTCACCATGACGTAGAAAAAGCGAATTTAGGTGTAAATTGGAAAAAATATTATGGATACAGAAATCAACTATTGATGCTCAAATATAATTATAATTATATATATTTTATATCCCAAATTTTTTTACTAAGAATTTCCATGAT
>UQSX01000016.1 GCA_900543715.1 uncultured Blautia sp.
CCTGGGCACTTAAATCTCCCAGAATCTCCTCAAGAAACATTTTATTGAGAAGCTCCTCCTGCTGGCTTTTTTCCTGAGGCAGCTTATCCTCCAGGGATATGTCGCTTCCGTCGCTTTCATAAATAGTTTTTTGAAGAGATTCGATCTGAGCCCCTGCTTCCAGGGCCATTACCAGCTCCTCTCTGGATATGCCTACCTCTGCCGCCAGCTCTTCCATATCCGGTTCCCGGTTCTTTTTCTGCAGAAACTGTTCTCTGGCCGCATAGGCTCTGGCTGCTGTCTCTTTCAAAGAACGGCTGACCTTCACCATACCGTCATCCCGCAGATACCGTTTGATCTCGCCTGTGATCATAGGTACTGCATAAGTGGAAAACTTTACGTTATAAGAAAGATCAAATTTATCAATGGCTTTTAAAAGCCCTATGCTTCCAATCTGGACCAGGTCCTCCATCTCTACTCCCCGGTTTTGAAACCTTCTGGCAATGCTGTGGACCAGTCCCATATTTTTTTCTGCCAGTATATCTCTTGCTTCCTTATCTCCCTGGTGCACACGCCCGATAAGGGCAAGGATATCGTCCATATGCCCTCCTATTCAAAAACCGGATTCTGTCTTCCTATGATTTTTTTCATGGTCACTGTTGTTCCCTTGCCTGGCTCGGATTCTACTGTCACCTGATCCATAAAGGCTTCCATAAAGGCAAATCCCATTCCGGACCGGTCCTGCTCCGGTTTGGTGGTGTATAAGGGTTCCATGGCCTTTTCAACATCTTCAATTCCCTTTCCCGTATCTTTTACTACCACGGTCAGCTCTCTTTTTTGATTCCTGCACTCCACCCGTATCTTCTCCGTTCCTGTATCATAAGCATGGACAATACAGTTAGTAATGGCCTCAGAAACTGCCGTCTTTATATCCGCCACCTCTTCCAGCGTAGGATTCAGCTGGGTGCTGAAGGCTGCCACCGCTATCCGCACCAACCCTTCATTACAGGATCTGCTCTCTACTTCTAAGATCATCTCATTTTTATTTTCCATTCTCCGGTCCTCCTATCTCTTCCTGTGGTTCCACACAGGCTCCTGGCTGATCTCAATATGTTTATAGATCCCTGAAAGCTGCATGATCCGTAATATCCTGTCATTTACATGGATAGCACTGACGATCCCTCCGCTGTAGCTCAGCAACCGTTTTCTCCCCATGATCATACCGATTCCTGAGCTGTCCATAAAATCTGTGTCCGAAAAATCAAAGACCAGCTGCCTTATAGCTCCCCTTTCCAGCTCCTGGTCTATCGCTCCGGTAATCTGCTGGGCAAAATGGTGGTCCAGTTCCCTGGGAATGTAAATAATGAGCATTGTCCCTCTTTTTTTCATATATTCTTCCATGATTCGTCCCCTTTCCATCTATACTCCCCTCACATCAGGAGGTTTTTTCAGATCTTTGTACAGAAAAAGGAGCTTTCCGTGTGTTGAAAGCTCCTTTTCTTCAAGGTTTCTCTTATGTATGTGCCGTCACACTTTTATCCTTCTGTTCCGTCTCCGGTATCCTCGTTCCCGTCAGCACCATTCCCAGTGCTTTCTTCCTGAGTAATTTCCTCTGCATCTTCCTGACTGTCCTCTGCAGTTATCTCGTCTTCATGTTCGTCAATGTAGTCCTGGGCGTCCAGAGCATTCTGAGTTCCCGGATAATTGTCCACTACTTTCTGATACCAGGAAACTGCATTTTCCACATCGCCCTTTCCTGCATAAGCCTGTGCCAGATAATACATAGATCTCCTGTCCTGGTTTCCGATATTTACAGCCTTCGTCAGACTCTCGATAGCTGCGTCATAATTTCCTGCATTGATATAATTGATCCCTTCATCCCGATACTGCTTTTTCAAGGTGTCTCCTACCTGATTCATGATAGTATCATAGATGCTCTTTCCTTCTACCGAAAGAAGGTCTGAATCCACCTCCGCAATAGCGTTGGCCGCATTGGTAAAGTTTCCCTGTTGGTACTCATCCCATGCTTTCAGCAGGTTCTCATAACTGGTGGTCTGGTTCTGGGCTTCCTGGATCTGACTCTGGGCCGTATCCACAGATTCCTGGGAAGCATCCATCTGTTCCTGCAGCCGCTCAAGCTCCGCCGCCTGGGTTGCCATCTGATTGCTGTACTCCACCACTCTTTGATTGGCTTCTTCATTGGCATTCTGAGTGATGGCAGGCACCACCAGAAACCAAAGAGCTGCAGCTCCTACCACCAGCCCCAGCACAAGATTCACCAGAGTGTTGGTAATAGTCTTTTCTCTGAATTCAGGAGGCTGTATCACCACGTCGTTCCCGGATTTGTAGATCAGACTTCCGTCCCTTCCCTCCCGCTCTTTTTCTCTCATGCCGAACCGCGGTTCCAGATTTGTCCGTCTGCCGGTCTGTTCTTCCACTTCTCTCAGGAACCGGAGAGTTGTCGTGTTGCTTTTATCAATCTTAGCTGCTGTTTTTAACTGCCTTCTGGCTTTCTCATACTCTTCTTCGTGAATATAGATCAAAGAGAGAAGATGATAGCCTTTGATCAGTTTTGGGTTGCTGATCAATACTTTTTTCAACTGCAGCTTGGCCATATCTGTGCTGCCGCTTCTGCAGTATTCAAGACACTGGTTATATTTTTTTATGCTGTTGTTAATTTCCTCTAAACGGTTTCCATCCTTCTGAAGCTTTTCTATATAGCCTGTGGCAATATTATCTTTGGGCATCATATTTTTGCTGATCACCCAGTGACTGAGGGCTGCCACCACTTCTCCCGTTTCAAAATACACCAGCCCCAGAAGATTCCTGGCCTGTATATTCAGTTTATTCATTTTCAGGCTCCGCTTGAGACAGGTAATGGCACCTGACAGATCTCTGACCTGAGCTTTCTCAAGCCCCTGGTTGTAATAGAGGTTTGACAGAGCCCAGGCCTTTTTCTGGGCCGTCACTCTGCATCCGCATTTTGGGCAATACTCAGAAGCGGTAAGCGGAGCATTACATATCATACAGTTCATAAATTTCTCCCCTGCTTATCTGAGGTGCTGCTGTTATCCTTTATCATTTCTTTGAGTATGTCGATGACATCTGTGAGGTCCTGTCTGTAAATAGCTCCCTCTGCGTCGTCCACTTCCAGACAAGGCTGAAATTTTTTCAGTTCTTCTTCGAAATTAATCATGGAACTTCCTCCTTACATAGTCTTTTATCTCCCCTGCAAGGTAAAGGGAACCTGCCACAAACATCAATCCCTCTCCCTTACATGCATATGCTTTGTCAAAGGCTTTTTCCGGATCAGGCTCCACATATACCTGACTGCATCCTTCTTCTTTAAAAAGCCGGGCAAGCTCTTGGGCAGACTGCTTTCTGCTTCCCCAGATCTCCGTAGTCACCACACAGGAAAAATGCAGTCCCCGGCAGATTTCATGGATCATATCCCGGAAGTCCTTGTCCGATACAGTAGAAAACAGGAGCGTGATCGGGTAGTCCTTCTGAAAGAATTCCACTGTCTCCACAAATTTGGCAATGCCATCCTCATTATGGGCGCCGTCTACGATCACCCTGGGAAGAATGGTTTCCATCCTACCCTGCCAGCGGGTATTTTTCATGCCCTGGATCAGGGTCTCTTTCTCCAGATGATGGTCTTTTTTCAGCACCCCCATGGTCTCAAGAGCCAGAGCTGCATTCATCATCTGATATCTGGCGATAAAGGGGACAAACAGCTCTGTCTTTCCATACACTCTGGAATCAGATACAAACCGGATTCCGTTGGGAGTGTAGTCCTTCAGACTCTGTTTTTCCTCCTTCATTTCATACCAGGGACTTCCCAGACTTTCCGCCCTGGCTTTTATCACAGGCGCCGCTTCAGGATTACTGCCGTCAAAGATCACCGGCACTCTAGGCTTTATGATCCCTGCCTTTTCCCCTGCGATCTCTCCTATGGTATTCCCCAGATATTCCACATGATCCAGACTGATAGATGTGATCACACAGGCCAAAGGCTCCTCCACAGAATTGGTGGCATCCAGTCTGCCTCCCAGCCCTGTCTCCAGAACAATATAATCCACTTTCTCTTTCTGAAAAATCAGCATTCCCATCAGAAAAAGAAATTCAAAATAGGTGGGGTGGTATTCTCCTTTCTCCACCAGAGAATCCGCCAGCTCCTTTACTTTACAGAAAGCTTCCAGAAAAGCCTGGTCAGATACCATAACCTCGTTGATCTGAAAGCGCTCATTGATCTTCTGAAGATGCGGCGAGGTAAACAGTCCGCATTTATAGCCGCCCTCTTCCAGCATAGTGGAAATAAAAGCACAGACACTGCCTTTTCCGTTTGTTCCCGCCACATGAATGATCTTCTGTCCCTTATCGGGACTCCCTAAAAGATCCAGGCACTGCCTGGTATGTTCCAGTTTATTTTTCTTTGTAAATTTCGGTATATCCTCAATATATTGAACCGCTTCTTCATAAGTGAACAAGCTGTATCCCTCCTGTTCTGTGAAATGGCAAGCAGCAGCCCGTCTTGCCGGCTCCGCTGCTTATGAAAGCCTGCGGATTGCTCCGCGCTTTGAGACTGGGCTTTCATAATAAAATCACCACTTCTGTTATAATGTTTTGTCTCCGGCAGACTGCCGGGGTCACTTATCATTATAATGAAGTGGTGATAATATGCAAGCAAATTATGTCGCCTGAGAAAAAAAGCTCTCTATTCCTCCGGGGTATTTTCTTCCTCGCTGCCCTCTTCTCGTATCTCTTCCGACTGCGTTTCCCCGGTCTGGGTTTCTTCAGTATCCTGCGCCTGACCGGTTTCCTCATCTGAAACAGGGATCAGAACGGCCTCCTGGCTGCCTGCTTCAGGCTCGTGATAAATATAGCTTTCTGTTCTGGTCAGGACTCTGTGGGTAGAACTGTTGCTTCTGGTAGCAATATCCACTTCATCTCCATCCTGGAGAAGGTCCGTAAGCACAAGCAGGGTGTTCTCGTCAATAAAGGTAGCTTCTACAAGTTCCCCGTTTATTTCCAGATAAGAAGACTGGGTAAAATTAGCACCCCGTATATAGTATCTGCCATCTGAAATTTCCTCAATGCCCTCAAACTGGGTATCCACAACGCCTAATTTCATAGCTGTCTTCTCATACGGAGTCTCTCCGTCATATACATAGTGCTCTCCGTAGAGGATATCATACTGGAGCATTTCCAGATCTACCTGATAATCCTGTGTATTCTTTCTTGCCTGATGGAAACGGAAAACATTTCCTTCATGGATTCCTACCCGGTCCATAACTTCTGCAGCCATCTGGTAGGCAGCTAAATTCTTATCCTGCTTTTCCAGTCCCATATTATCCCAGATTACATATTCTGTCTGGAAAAGATAACGGTTTTTCACGTCAGTGACTGTAAGATCCATAGTCGGCAGGTGGTCTCCATACATAACCAGTACTACATCTTCATCAATTTGAGAAAGGGCATCGATTAATTCTCCGATGAACTGGTCCATCTCATAAATCTGGTTGCAGTAGTATTCCCATTTATAATCCTGGGCCTCTGTGCTGCTGCCGGATACTGTAATCTTTGGATCTTCCAGCACCGGCTCTTCCGGATAGTCTCCATGGCCCTGTACAGAAATAGTGTATACATAATCCGGTCCTTCTGTGGATTCCATAGCCTGAAGGATGTATTTCGTCAGGTTCCGGTCACGGATCCAGTCGTTAGGGTTCGTATCATCCTGTTCTGACATATATTCTGATGAAGTAAAGGTGTCAAATCCCAGATTGGCAAACACACGTCTTCTTCCGTAGAAGTTCGCTTCGTTATTATGAATGGCATGGGTGCCGTATCCTAGTTCCTTAAGTACATAAGCTGCACTTTCACAGGTCTCTGTTTCCAGGATTCCCTTATAAGGATACTCGCCAGGTCCAAAGTAATGCATACTCATTCCTGTGATCGATTCAAACTCTGTGTTAGCCGTACCGGCTCCAACAGAAGGCACTTTATAATATCCGGAAGAATATTCCTCCATCAGTTTCCGGAAATTCGGAATGGGATCCTCTGAAACATTCAGGTAATTTACCAGCGTAGGATCAAAAAAGGACTCCAGCTGAAGAAAAAGGATATTCGGTCTGCTTTCTCCTGTCTCCGGCAGAGACTCCGTACTCTCTGTGATATCAGCCATAGCCTCCTCTGAATAATCTCTGGGGCAGCTGATTCCTGTGTTAAAAATTGTTGTAGCCAGACAGTAGGGATAGCCGTAATCCTCATAAGCAAATGCAATATTTCCAAAATAGTTGGACAGTACCCTTTTTTCCAAAGCCAGCTTTGTAGTTCCTGCAAAGGCCAAAGCTCCCACAATGATCAGGGGAATATTTACTTTATAGCGAAGCTTTCCTTTATACTTTGGTCCTTTTATGAACAGCAGGACCAGACCCAGCACAGCCAGAACTGCCAGGACAACCACTACCCAGAAAAAGAAAGCCGGCAGATACCGGTCCGCGATCTCAAAGGCATCTGTGATCATATGCAGGTCCGGCCCGGTAAAGGGCGTTACTCTGGTAGTCAGAAGCACGCCATTGATAATACCAAGGCCCATCCAGAAGATGGTAAGGATCACTCTCCAGAAAACTCTTCTTCTGAAAAGATATACGATCAGGGTCGTTGTAAAGATTAAAAATGTGTTATACAGAAAGACCAGAGGCCTCTCTGTCAAAAAATCCATGGCTTCCCATATAGAATGTCTGGAAATCGCTTCTATAAAGAAGTAGCCCACAAATACCGCCAGGAACTGCAGCGGTACAGAAAACATATTCAGATATTTCAGGCATAATACCTTCCTGATTTCTTTCATACTCTCTCTCCTAAACCTCTATGTGGCAGCCCCCCTGCGCATTACTGCAGCTGCGCTAATCTCTCTTTTACCTGTTCCATCATAGCGGTATAGCGTTCCAGTTTGGCCCGCTCCTCGTCAACCTTTGCCTTAGGCGCCTTGCTGATGAAACGTTCATTACCAAGCATGCCGTTTACACGAGCCAGCTCTTTTGTCAGTTTCTCTTCTTCTTTTTTCAGTCTCTCAATCTCTTTTTCCACATCAACCAGTTCTGCAAAAGGCATGTAGATTACTGCCTTAGCTGTAACGGCAGATACCGCATCATCCTCAATGCCTGTCTTATCCTTCTGAACGATTACCTGGCTTGCATGAGCCAGAGGCGCAAAGAAGATTTCTCCGTTTTCAAAGATTTTCCGTATCTTCTCATCCTCGGCTGTTACAAATACCTTCGCTTTTTTGCTTGGAGGAACATTCATTCCTGTGCGTACATTTCGGATGCTTCTTACAGCCTCCTTAATGATTTCTACAGCTTCCTCCTCATTGGCAAAATTCCACGCTTCTTTAAATACCGGCCAGGAAGAGATCATGATGGATTCTTCCTCTGGATGAAGAGTACAGTAAATTTCCTCTGTAATAAAAGGCATATAGGGGTGCAGCAGCTTCAGGGCATTGCCCAGAACTGTCTTCAAAGTCCAGAGAGCTGCCCCTTTGGTGCTGTCTGTATCGCTGTAAAGCCTTGGCTTCACCATCTCAATATACCAGTCGCAGAATTCTTCCCAGATAAAGTCGTATACTTTCTGAACAGCAATACCCAGTTCATATTTGTCCATGTTTTCTGTCACATCTTTTGCCAGAGTATTGACTTTGGACAAAATCCACTTATCTGCTCCTGTAAGTTCTGCAAGGTTCATTTCTCCAGGAACTTCTGCTTTTTCCAGGTTCATCATAATAAATCTGGAAGCATTCCATACCTTATTGGCAAAGTTTCTGCTGGCTTCTACTCTCTCCCAGTAGAAACGCATATCATTTCCAGGAGCATTTCCTGTGATCAGCGTAAGTCTCAGTGCATCTGCACCATACTTGTCGATAACCTCCAGAGGGTCAATACCGTTTCCAAGGGACTTGCTCATCTTTCTTCCCTGAGAGTCCCTCACTAATCCGTGGATCAGCACATGATGGAAAGGTGTCTTCCCAGTCTGCTCCAGACCGGAGAATACCATACGGATTACCCAGAAGAAGATAATATCATAGCCTGTTACCAGCACATCTGTAGGATAGAAGTACTCCATCTCCGGAGTCTTGTCCGGCCATCCCAGGGTAGAGAAGGGCCACAGGGCAGAGGAAAACCAGGTATCCAGAGTATCCTCATCCTGGTGGAAATGGGTACAGCCGCATTTCGGGCATTTCTCCGGCATTTCCCTGGCAACTATAGTCTCACCGCATTCGTCACAGTAATAAGCCGGGATCCGATGTCCCCACCAGAGCTGACGGGAGATACACCAGTCTCTGATATTCTCCAGCCAGTGAAGATAGGTCTTGTCAAATCTCTCTGGTACGAATGTGAGATTTCCGTCTTTTAAAGTATCAATGGCAGCCTGAGCCATTTCCTTCATCCGTACAAACCACTGAGGCTTGATCATAGGCTCTACGGTAGTACCACAGCGGTCATGAGTTCCTACACTGTGTGAGTGAGGAACTACCTTTACCAGAAGTCCCTGTTCTTTCAGATCTTCCACCATGGCTTTTCTGGCCTCATACCGGTCCATGCCTGCGTATTTGCCTCCCAGCTCATTAATGGTGGCGTCATCATTCATAATGTTGATTTCTTCCAGATTGTGGCGTTTTCCTACTTCGAAGTCATTAGGGTCATGGGCCGGAGTGATCTTTACACAGCCGGTTCCGAACTCCTTATCTACATACTCATCAGCGATCACAGGGATTTCTCTGTCTGTAAGAGGCAGCTTCAGCATTTTTCCGATGAGATGTTTATATCTTTCATCTTCCGGATTCACTGCCACTGCAGTATCCCCCAGAAGAGTCTCCGGACGGGTAGTTGCGATTTCCACAAACTGTCCTTCTTCTCCTACTACCGGGTAATTGATGTGCCAGAAAAATCCGTCCTGATCCTCATGCTCTACTTCTGCGTCAGAAATAGAAGTCTGGCATACAGGACACCAGTTGATGATCCTGGAGCCTTTATAGATATAGCCTTTCTCATAAAGCTTGATAAATACTTCCTGAACGGCCTTGGAGCAGCCTTCGTCCATGGTAAAACGCTCTCTGTCCCAGTCAGCAGAAGCCCCTAATTTCTTTAACTGATTGATGATCTTTCCGCCGTACTCTTCTTTCCAGGCCCAGGCATGTTTCAGGAATTCTTCTCTTCCGATTTCGTTTTTATCAATACCCTGCTCTTTTAACTTTTCAATAACCTTTACCTCTGTGGCAATAGCCGCATGGTCTGTTCCCGGCTGCCACAGGGCTTCATAACCCTGCATCCTTTTAAAACGGATCAGGATATCCTGCATGGTCTCGTCCAGGGCATGTCCCATATGAAGCTGGCCAGTTACATTTGGCGGGGGCATCACAATGGTAAAGGGTTTCTTGTCTTTGTTTACTTCTGCGTGGAAATATTTGTTATCCAGCCATTTCTGATAGATGCGGTCTTCCAGACCTTTTGGGTCATAAGTTTTTGCAAGCTCTTTGCTCATAGTCTCCTCCTCTTAGTTATGTCCGGTATTTTATATCCAAAAACTTTTTTGGGAATCTGCATAAAAAATACCCTCCATAACCATCTCATTAAATAGTTACAAAGGGCGACAAAGCCGCGGTACCACCTTTTTTTATCACTCAAAGGTCCTGTAACGGGGACAAACCGGGAAAACCTACCAAATCCCGCCATCCTCAGGTGGTCTCCTTCAGCTCTCCGGTTCAAAAGCTACCTTCCGCCCTTTTTCCTTAAACAATCTTTCAGCCGACGAATTGTTCTCTCTGCAAGTTCCCAGAGCGTACTCCTCTTTCTCATTACCTTTTTCTTTCGATGTCACAGATTTCTCAGCACTGCCTGCTTCCGAAATCCTTACATCTTTTCATTTCATTTATCATAGACATATTGAAAAATTTTGTCAAGATGGGAATTTGTGAATTTTTGCGGAAATTTAACAGAAGATAAACAAAAGATTTTCAAAAGAATGAGATTTTTTCTTTTTCCTATGTTACTATAATTCCATGAGGAGGATGAGCATGAAATCGAAAAAACTTTTACAGAAAACCGGGGAAAAATTCATACTTTCTTGTCTGACCGGGGCTCTGGGGGCCCTTTCCTGGTATACGCTGCGTGAATATCGCCCCCAAAAGGCAGAGTCCCTATCCCCGCCCAAAGGCCGCCGGCTCCTTTCCCCAGCAGAGCCATTCCGGCTGCTTACCTGGAATATCGGATTTGCAGGTTTTGACAGTTCCATGGATTTCTTCATGGACGGAGGAAAAATGGTACGCCCCAGAAGTAAAAGTCAGGTTTTCCGAAATATGAAAGGAATTGGAAAAATCCTGACCTCCTGCACAGCCGATGCATATTTTCTCCAGGAGGTAGACCTGGATTCCTCCCGTTCCTATCATATGGATCAGCAGGATTATTTTGAGAAACGTCTGGGCCTTCCTGGCGTCTTTGCCTGGAACTATAAGTGTGACTTTATCCCCTACCCCCTTCCCCCTCTGGGAAAAATGAGCAGCGGCATCAGTGTCTTCACAGATTTAAAGGTCCGTTCTGCCCGACGTCTTGCACTCCCTGAATCCTTCTCCTGGCCGGTAAAGACCTGTAATCTGAAACGCTGTATTCTTGAAGCCAGAATACCTGTCAAAGGCAGCAGCCGGGAACTGGTACTACTGAATTTTCATCTGGAAGCCTATGATAAAGGAGAAGGAAAGCTGGCTCAGAGCCGGCTGCTCTCCCAGATCCTTTCCCGGGAATATGAAAAGGGCAATTATATCATCGCTGGCGGAGATTTCAATCAGATTATAAAAGGAGAGGACAAATATCCTCTCCGTAAAAGCAAAAACTGGACTCCTGACCTGCTGGAAAAGGACTTCCTTCCACCCCATTTTTCCATAGCCGCAGACGACACTTGGCCCACCTGCCGGCTTCTGGACCGGCCTTACGACAGTTCTTCAGGTAAGTCCCTGGCGTATGTACTGGATGGGTTCCTGGTATCCGATAATCTGAAGATATCCCGTGTTTCTGTGATAAACACAGATTTTGCATATACGGACCACCAGCCTGTGATCCTGGAAGTACAGTTTCTGGGCAAAAACCCATACTGCCCTCAAAGTCTTTAGGATTTTCTTTTCCCAGATGTTTCTCTATACCCTACTTTGCTGGTCTGCTGGCGGAATAAGAGCAGCAGACCTCTTACGCATAATTCAATGCACATTGCAGTCCACACTCCATGAAGTCCCCATTTTTCCACCAACAGCAGAGCCAGTGTAATACGCACGCCCCAAATACTGATCAGATTCAGGATACTGGGGACCAGGGAGTCTCCTGCTCCCCGGAGAGCTCCTGCGGCCACAATGGACACTCCATAAAGAGGCTCTGCAAAAAGCTGTATCCGCAGTACTTCCGCAGCAAGCTGCCGCACCTGAATATCCGGTGTCATCATATGAAAGATCCCAGGACATATGAAAAACATCAGAGATCCCGTTACTGCCATGATTCCGCCTCCCAGAAGCACGGAAAGATCAGAAAAACTTTTGGCAATCTTTTCCCTCCCGGCTCCCAGGCTCTGTCCTACCAGAGCAGTAGCTGCCTCGGCAATCCCATACCCTGGCATATAGCAGAGGCTCTCCGCCGTTACTGCAAAAGAGTTTGCAGCAATAGCCACAGTTCCCAGGGGCGCAATGATCCTGGTAGTAACGATCATAGCCCCACAGACAGCCACATGTTCAAAGGCCAGCGGAGCTCCCACCTGAAAAGCAGTGGTAAAAATCTTCTTATCAATTCCTCCCTTTTCTCCTCTGAATCGAAACACAGGGGAGCGGAAGCAAACTGCCCGGAGCATAAAAATACACACTACAGCCTGGGCAAGGGCTGTTCCTATTGCTGCTCCCAGCACACCGTAGTGCTGTATAAAAATCATATTAAAAACGATATCCAGAAGGCACATACTGGCGTTTAATATACTGGGTGTCCGCATATTTCCACTGCACTGGAGCATGGAGCCTGCCAGCCGGTTTATCTGCACCGCAGGAAGAGAACATGCATAGACAAAGAAATAGCCTGAGGCATCTGTCCAAAGCTCCTCTCCTGCTCCCAGCCATACCGGAAGTTCCCCGCTGATGGCTATTCCCACCGCCATGAGAATAAGGGAAAAACAAAGGGCTGCGGCAAGTCCGTGTTTCAGGATTTTTCTGGCACTGGCCTCTCTGCCCGCTCCAATCTGGTGTGCAGCCTGTACTGAAAACCCTGTAGCCACGCCGCTGCACAGTCCGCTAAGAAGCCAGGTGCTTGTGGAGACGACACCAATAGAGGCCGAAGCCTGGGCTCCAAGGTTTCCCACCATTGCCTGGTCAATATACTGCATTAAAATAGAAGTTATCTGCGCCATGATGGCAGGAACGCTCATCTGCCAGACAATCGACAGTTTTTCCCTTCTTGTTATCTCTCCCTTTTGCCGAAAAAAAGCGGCAAGCCGCTCTTCTGGTCTGATTTTTCTCTTTTCTGTATATTCCGTCATTTTATCTGTCTCCTTCTTTTCCTTATCCTGCCCTCAATACACTAAGGACCTCTGTACAAAAAGAAGAGGACGATAATGACCTCTTCTTTTCATAAATAAGAAATAATATGAAGTTTCCGGCGTTCCTCCCGGTTTTGTCACGATTTCTCTGTCCTGCGGAGGATGTGTATGTTCCGTTTGTTGCGGGAAAACGGATTGGATATACAGGACAACATTTAGAAACCGGGAGAACCGTCTGCCATTTAATCATGCATAATTCTATAAATTCAGGCGTTTACCTTTCGGCACTATTCCATAAAAAATTCCGCCTTCACATGAAAAGCGGAAACATATAGCCCCATCCAGGGCTACAGGGATTTCAAACTTTGCACGGAAGTTTTCACCTTACTGCTATTAAGCAGGTTTCCTGACTTATGGTTCTCCGCTTTGCCTCTCCTTCTCATACTTTCGTACAATGGATTTTGCTGACATTGCTCCCCAAATACAGTGACCGGATCGCTCAGGATTCTCACCTGATTCCCTTTTCACCAGTGTTGTGCGGTCAACGCTGATGCACTCAATAGGTTTATGGAATTATACATTTGTATAATACCACCAGCAGAGATTTGCGTCAAGAAATATTACTGTTTTCATCCACTTTTTCTTTCATCTTTTCCTCTCGTCTTCTCTTGGTCATAAGTCCTCCAATCCGTCCAGTTTCCTTAGCGGACAGACTTTTCCAGCCACTTTCCAGAACTTTATCCAAAACCCCCAGTTCTTCTGCTATCTCATATTTCAACTGTTCCTCCTGAGGAATCTTGTTTAAATCAATTTTTTCTTCTTTTTTCTTAGACATCAAAAGCCACACTCCTTTTTCTTAGAGTATGGCCCTTTTCTTTCCCTTTATTCAGCTTTTTCTGCTTTCTGTCATATATTCTTCTATTTTGGAATAACAATGGCTGCAATAATATAAGCGATGATCCCGGAGCCAAAACTCATACAGGTCACAATAACCCAGGCAAGGCGGATCAGGGTAGGATCTATGTTAAAATACTCCCCGATCCCTCCGCAGACTCCCGCCAGCATATAATTTACAGAAGAACGATATAATCTCTTATCTGACATGACACATACCCCTTTCTATTGATTCTCAAAGTCTATTCTGATATTTCCTGCACTATTCTCTATATTCATAGTCTTATCTGAAGATATGGCGCCAAAGGTCCCTTCATGAAAGCCATCTACACTCTCTCCGTCCAGATCCAGAGCGCCGGAGTCCACGCGGACATCTGCCGTGTAGTCCTCCAGTCTTCCGGTATATTTTATCCGTAGCCGTCCGGCGTCACAGTTCAGAGTGGAATCGTCAGCCTCCATCAGTTCCACCTCCAGATTACCTGCCGCCACATCTATATCACAGCTCCCGGCGGCAAGTTTTCCTTCTGCTTCCAGGCTTCCTGCGCTGGAGTTCAGGTACAGCTCCTCAAATACCTTAGCCTGAGGGATCTGGATCAGTAAAGACCTGCTGCTGTCCACAAACCCGTCGCTTCTGGATATAGTAAGAACTCCTGTATCAAAGTCAAAATCTGCCGCATAAAGACTTTTCACCTTTGAAGCGTCAACGCGGCCCCTCTGACTGGCTTCGGACCAGTTCATATTGTGGACCCCGGGTTCATCGGACCAGTCTCTGGTCCAGGATTCTCCTCTTTCCTCCCAGTAATTTTCCCATTCCTCTCCCATCTCTTCCAGATCGTCCAGGTCCGTCAGCCGTTCCAGCCAGTTCGTTCCGAACCAGCGGTAAAAAACATGATTATTTTCTGTGCTTCTTTCCAGGCCGTCCAGAAATGCCTTTGGGGAAGCCCCGAAAAGGATTCCCCCTGCTGTCAGGATCCCTCCTGTGACCAGCATGACAAGAGCTGTGATCAAAGCAATTTTTGTAAACTTTTTCATGAATTTTCACCTCCCCGGATACCTCTGTGCAGGACCCTCTGGATCAGATCCACCGCCCAGCGGAATACAGCCGGAAACGCCCGGAAGATCAGCCAGATGAAAGCCAGAAGCAGCAGAATACCAACTGCCGTCATCATAAGAGCCCCTCCCACACAGGCAACTGCCGTAGGGGGAGAAGCCAGCTGGAACACCAGGCTATGAATCAGAAACATAAGGCCGCCTACGGTCAGGCCGATCCCTCCTGCCAGGAGTCCGATGATCCCTCCGATGATTCCTATCAGCAGGCCCACGGCCCCCATTCCGAAACCAAACACAAAGGGGAGGGCCACTACAGCAAAAATGATCAGCAGGATCCAGCCAGCTCCGCTTCTGGAATGTCTTGGATTCTGTCCGTAATTTCTTCCGTATCCGGCTCTGCTGTAAGGGCCGTCATAGCTGTGCTGCCTTCTCTCCCCCTGGGGATCTCTGTATCTGGTGCCGTCCCAGTTATTTTCTTCCTGGCCGGTTTCAGATCTCTCACTGTTTTCTTTCATTTCCGAAGGTTCCGGCACCTTTTTCTCTTGAAATCTTTCATCGGTGTATCCGGTCTCCGTATATTCTCCATAGGGGGAAGGATCATTCTCTAGGTCTGCCCGGATAATCGCTGCTACTTTACCGGGGCTTCCCAGCTCCTGGATCACCTTTCCCTCATTTTCTTCCCCTGCGTCCTCGAAATAATCTTCATAGTATTCCAGAGCTGCCGTCTTCTCTGATTCCGGTATATCCCACAACAGCCGTTCCAGCTGCTCTAAAAATTCTGTTCTGTTCATTTCAGTTCCCCTCCCTCAAACAATCTGCTGATTTTTGTTGAGTAGCTTTTCCATTCTTCCCTGTATAGATTCAGCTGTACCATACCTTTTTCGGTAACTTTATAGTATCTCCTGTTCCTGCCTGCGAATTCCCGGTCATAGGTTTCCAGGCATTGGTCCTTTTGAAGCCGTCTCAGAACCGGATACAGGGTGGATTCTGAAACTTCCAGTACCCGGCGCACATCCTGAGTAATCTTATAACCATAGGTCCCCTCCTCCTCTCTGGACACAACTGCCAGAACGATGGCATCCAGAAGGGCTGCACCTGTATTGAAAATCATATCCTCACCCCTTTGCTATTTCTTATTCAATACTATATGTCATATAATATAATTTTGTCAACAATATTATATTAAGAATTTCTAAAGATTTATGGAAGAAAAGTGAAAGCTTCTTATTAAAAATAGAATTCCTCTGCTTATATCTAAATCAATGGTTCAAAAATCGTTCCTTGGAATTTGCCGAATATGGCATAGATATGAAATTGAAACAGAAAACTGAGGTGGTCAAAGCTCTGAATCCTTCGACCTCCCCCATTTCGGCCATATGATCGTTTATCTTTTGTGAATGTTTTTTCTGAATTCGTCCAGAGAAGAAGCTCTTGCAGCCAGTTTCAGCCAGTTGCCCAAAACAGCAGAATCTTCCTGGCTTTTCACTTCATTTTCCAGGTCTTCTGGTACAGTACCCAAATCTGATAGCAGTTCCAGAATGTCTTCTCTTTTTCCGTCCAGCACACCTTCGGCCCGCTCGTCCTGCAATAACAGTTCTAAAAGCATAAAGCGTCCCTCCATTTCTCTGTTCCGTTTTACCTGAAAGATAAAATTTTGAAGCTGTTTTACATAATCATCTTCAAAGTCTTCCTGGCTTTCTTCCAGATCTGCCCTTACAAACTCCAGAAATTTTCTCAGTTCTCTGGAAATCTCATCCTTATTCTCTCCCCTGGTACTCAGAAAAATGGTATGTCTCCCATCTCTTAACGGCAGTTTCCATTCCTCCAGACACCTGTTCTCAAATGTATATTTGTACTTTTTCTGCTTAAAGGAATCAAAATCGCAGATAAAGATCACAAATTCTATGAGTTCATGATAACACAGCAACGGGAAAATATCTATTCAATCCTAAGGATAAACGAAGAAAATCCCGGTGTTCTCACACCGGGACTTCTTTTTTTAGATAAAAGGAGTAGATGTATTTTTCTTTTACTTTTTTCCCTGTCATACGCTCCAGGGCTTCCTGATAATACAGAAGCTGTATCCTGTATTTTTCTGTCAGCTCCTGGAGATTTCCTGAGGGTATTCGGTCTGTCTTATAGTCTACCAGCACCAGGCCGTCTTCTTCCTCAAAGAAAGCGTCGATAATTCCCTGGACCAGGATTTCTTCTTCTGATTGATACTCCCTGCTTACTGAAGAAGCAGGCACTCCTATGACAAAGGGCTGTTCTCTCTTTAAGAGCCCTTTTGCCGCTGCTGCTTTCATTCTCTGTCCCAGGCTGCTTCTGGCAAGATCATAGATATCCTTGGGCCATACGGAGCTTTGCACTGCCTGGGAAATCTTTCCCATACGGCAAAGTTCCTGTATCTGTCCTCTCACCTCTTCCAGACTGCCAGTTTTCTCATAATCCAGCCGTTCCAGAACTGCATGATAGGCAGTTCCTCTTTCTGCACCCTTCAGCTCCTCCTGCTCCGTTCTCATAAATGCCGGAACATAACCCTCTTCTGGTTCTTCTTCACCAGAAACCGTTTCCTGATCTTTCCCGCTGTCCGGATAGAGATTCAGACTTTCCTCGTCCTCTTCTGTCTGAATCCTTTTTACCTCAGATACCGTCACCTTGGCCGGAATCCTGGCAAGGTCTTTATAAGGATACACATAGGAAAAACTTTCTTCCAGTTCTTTCTTCGTATCAGGGTCGTAGACTTTTCCAGTATCCCAGTTCAGGTATCCTTCCTTTTCTTCCAGCTCTCTGGTTCTGGCATCCAATTCTCCCATTACCAGCTCCAGAGGCGACACCTTCCGGATCTTAAAATCTCCGGAGCCTTCATAAAGTGGGGTCAGGGGATATACTCCAAGATTCACTGACTGGTACAGCTCCTTCATGACTCTGTGTCTGGCCAGGGCCGACAAAATCCAGTCCAGATAACTTTTGCCCTTCATCCGCACCCCATAGGGCAGCCGGGTCTGTTCCCGCCGCTTCAGTATTTCCTGCTGGGAAAGCCTCTCTGCCAGCTTTGAAATCGTCCCTGTAAGAATCAGTTTTTCTTTTGCCCTTGTAAGGGCTACATAGAGGATCCGCAGCTCCTCTCCCAGACTTTCCAGAGTAATCTCCTGCTGAATGGCCCGCTGGAGAATGGTTCTGGTCCGGATTCGCAGTTTTTCATCTACACAAGGCGCACCGATCCCCAGATCCGGATGGAGTACAATACTCTCTCTGGCATCCTGCATATTCATCTGTTTTCCCATACCTGCCACAAATACCACAGGGAATTCCAGGCCTTTGCTGCCGTGGATACTCATGATCTTCACCGTATCCTCTTTTTCTGAGAGAATGTTGGCTTCCCCAAAATCCACCTGATATTTTTTCAGATTTTCAATATACCGGACAAAGTTGAACAGCCCCCTGTAGCTGGTGCTCTCATAGTCCCTGGCTTTTTCCAGGAGCATGAGAAGGTTGGCCTTTCTCTGCTCTCCGGAAGGGAATGCCTGCTGCCAGAGAAGAAAGCCTGTCTGGTCAAAGAAATCCCAGATAAGCTGATGGATAGGAGTATAAGGCACTTCCCGGCGCAGTTTCCGATAGGTTTTTAAAAAACCTATCACCTTATCCTGGAGGGGATTGGGAACCTTTTCTGTCTCCAGCAGCGCCTCATAAAGAGTAATCTTCTCTCCTGCGTTTCCCAGATTCCGGATCTGGGTCAGTTCTTCAAAGGTAAATCCCTGAGGCTGGTTTTTCAAAGCCCCTGCCAGAGGGATATCCTGAAAGGGATTGTCCAAAATCTGCAGGTAGTCCAGCACAGCCGCTACCTCAGGGGCAGAGAAATATCCTGTCTTTGTGGTAACACTGGCCGGAATATTGCAGGAATTCAGGATCTTTTTAAATGTCTCTGACCAGCCGGTCATGGTTCTGAGAAGAATGGTGATATCCGAATATTTCACCGGTCTTAACTCTCCGGTTTCTTTGTCTGTCACCTGCCCTGTCTCTCTCAGTTCCCGGATACGCAAGGCAATCATCCTTGCCTCCAGCTCCCGGGCAGTTTCCGGACTGTCCTGTTCCTGCCATACCGGGTCGTCTTCCTCCAGAAGAAGGACTTCCGCTGCAGGCTCTGTTTCCTTTGGAAGCTCTGGAAACTGTCCCTGGGGATAAAGCGCCGCATCTTTATCGTACTCTACCCCGCCCAGGTCCTCTCCCATGATCTGGTAGAAAATATAATTCACACTGTCCAGCACTGTTCCCCGGCTGCGGAAATTTTTATGAAGGTCGATGCGGTAAGTCTTTCCTCCCGGGATCACCGGATAACTGTGGAATTTTTCCATAAACAGGTCCGGACGGGCCAGTCGGAACCGATAAATACTCTGCTTTACATCTCCTACCATAAAAATGTTGTATTCCCCTTCTTCCACACGGGAAACAGAGGTAAGAATCTTCTCCTGGACCAGATTGCTGTCCTGATACTCGTCGATCATGATTTCCGCAAACTGGTCAGCCAGTTCCCTGGCTGCCCCAGTCCGCTCATCCTTTTCCGGGCTGTGATTTACCAGGATTTCCAGAGCATAATGTTCCAGGTCTGAAAAATCCAGGATATTTTTCTCCTGCTTTTTCTTTTTGTAAGCTTCCATAAAAGCCAGTGTCAGATCCACCAGCACTCCTACGGGCTGGGCCGCTGCCTGAAGGTGTTCCACCATTTCCTCTGGGGATTCTTGGAAATACCTGGCCTTCAGATCATTTAATAGGTCTTTTGCCTGGCTGCGAAGGTTCTTGGTCAGCTCCTGTTTTTCCTCAGCCACCAGCTCCTTCTCCGCCTTTTTCCCCGGAGGAAGGCGCTTAAATTCCAGATGATCTGCAGCCTCTTTCCAGTCAAAAAACTTCTCCATAGAAAGAAGCTTCTCCACAGATTTTTTTTCTTCTTCCAGGAGGGGGATATAAAATCCAGGGCCGTCTCCCTCTTCTGCCACTTCCAATGCCTGAGTAAGAAGCTCCCCTGCTTCTTCTATCTGCTTGCTGATTTCTCTTTTTACTGCCTCCATCCAAGAAGAATTTTCCAGTTCCTCCTGACTCTTTACATCATAGGCTCTGCGGCACTTCTCCAGCCATTCTTCCGGATAGGGATAACTCATGGAAAACTCATAGAGCTTCAGCACCAGGTCTTCAATATTCTCATCGGATTTTCCCTGAGAAAAGCCCTCTACAAAGGAAGCAAATTCTCTATAATCCTCTCTTCCATAGGCTTCTTCCAGGATTTTTCCTGCCACGTCTGCTTTCATCAGCCGCATCTCGCCTTCATCTCCCATACGGAAGGAAGGGTCCAGGTCAATCAGATGGAAATAATTCTTTACCACATAGGAACAAAAGCTGTCTATGGTAGTGAGCTGGGCATGATGGACCAGAGTGCTCTGTCTTAAAAGGTGCTCGTTTTCGCTGTCCTCCTCCAGTCTCTGCTCAATAGCTCTGGCAATCCGCTCTTTCATCTCTCCTGCTGCCGCTCTTGTAAAAGTCACTACCAGCAGCCGGTCAATATCCACAGGCCGGTTCTTATCCAGGATCCGCTGAAGGATCCGCTCTACCAGCACCGCAGTCTTTCCGCTTCCTGCAGCGGCGCTGACCAGAATATTGCAGTCTCTGGTGTCAATGACCCGCTGCTGTTCTTCTGTCCATGAAACTGCCATATCTATTCCTCCTCCCTGTGGGTTGTATTTTTCAGTGCTGCTTTCATCTTTTCCCAGATTTCCTCTGGCTTACAGGTTCCAAGCCTCCGATAGGAATATCCTGGGATTTTCTCATCAAAGCCGCAGACATTCCGGTAAGGACAGTAATCACAGGCACATTCCTTTTGATAGGCAAAAGGATTCACCTCCACCTTTCCCTGAAGGATTTCCTGACCGATTTCTTTGGCTTTATAGTTTACATAATTCATAATTGTATAGAACTGTTCCTGGTCTGCCACCCTGGAGTTTCCGGCCAGAGTGCCTTTTGCCGTATATTTTACCGGAACTGCCAGCGACTCTATACTTTTTCCTGCGGCCAGGTCTTTATCCAGCCGCTCCAGAATCTCCGGCTCCCGGGCTGCCAGACCGTCCATCTTCAGCTTCTTCAGGATTTCCCGGTCCGGATGCTCCGGGTCTTTTACATCTTCCCGGTTCAGCACCGGATCCTTGATATTATAGTAAAAAATTCCCGCGGGAATGATTTCTTCGTTTGGAAAGCGCCTCTGTTCCAGCTCCACTGCCGCACTTAAGTACAGGGCAAGCTGCAGCTGAAGGCCATAATACATTTTTACCGGATCTAACTGGGTATTTCCAGATTTATAATCAATGACCTTCACATAGACTTTGCCATTTTCTCTGCACAGGTCGATCCGGTCAATCCTTCCTGTAAGATGGAGGATCTCCTCCGGAGAAAGCTCCAGATCCAGGCTGGAAATATTATCCCAGGGACCGAAAGCCCATTCTGTAAGGGCAGGAAAAAACCGTCCCTGGCGAAGCTGGAACTGAAGGGCCCACACCGTTCTCTTTACCATTCTTTTCGCACGTTTTACGGTATAGGCGTTTCTTGCAGAGGAAAGAAGCACCGTCTCTCCTGCCTGGGCTACTACCTGATCCACACAGGCCTCTGCCAGCCGGTCTCTCTCCCCATCTCCCAGCTGAGTCCAGGAAATCCCTTCTTCCCGAAGCTTTCTGGCAAAAAGGTCCAGACTATTGTGAAGAAGGGTTCCTAGATCTGCCATAGTAAACTGGTACCGGACGCGTTCCTTAAGAGCTAGGCCGTAGGTCAGAAAATGGGCGCAGGCGCACCGGGCAAACTGTTCCAGCCGGGTGGCGCTGTTTTCCAGCTCTCTGCCGTAAAGGATCTGAGCCGCCGCCTTTCCAATGGCGTCCTGTGGGTTGACATAATAGGCAGTTTCCACCAGCCGGTCTGCCCAGGTCTTCCATCTCTCCTCTTTCTGAAACCATGTATACAGTTCCTGAAAAACCGGGCTTTTCCCCTGTCTCCTTCCCAGTTCCCTGGCCACCTGCTCCAAAGCTCCCTGGATATTTTCTGTATACATAGGAACTTCCTGGGTCTGCCTTGCCTGGGGGAACAGCTTTTCTGTCTGGCTGACCAGATAGGAAGGAGAAATCACATCTCCATTGCCGTTTAACCGGCTGTAAGTAAGGTATACTCTTTCGCTGGGCTTTGTAAGATTCAGATAGAGATAAAACTTCTGGGTATAAAGCTCCTCTCTGGCTGTGGGCGCCAGAGCCAGTCCCAGTCTTTCAAGAGGTCCTTCCAGTTCCTCCCTGTTTAAATCCGAGAGAATCTTGCTCCCAGACTTTTCTTTGGGGATTTTCCCCTCATTGACTCCCACAAAAAAAAGAATCTTAATATCCTTCAGCCTGGTTCTCTCCATATCTCCTACCAGAACCTGATCTGCGGCAGGAGGGATCACGCCCACCTTTGCTTCAGAAAGCCCTGCCTCTAGGATCTCCTTAAAGGCCCCTGGCCGTACCTGCTCATCTCCCAGCACTTCCACCAGCTTATCCAGAAGGCCCATGACGATCTGGTAGATCTGACTGTATTCTTTGGCCATGGCCATTTCCCCTGCAGCGGTAAATCCTTCTTCATAAAGCTTCAGCTTTTTCTCGATCTGATTCCTGCAGATAAATTCATAAAGAGCCTGGCAGCAGGTCCTGATGGTACCCTGAGGACTCTTCAGCCCTTCCGCAAAAGGCCGCCACATATCCACAAGATGCTGTCTTACCGGGTTCAGTTTTACACATTCTTCCGGATCTTCTCCACGATAAGAGCGCACCCACTCCTGGTCCCACCGGTCAAGTCCCCGGATTCCCATAGCGATGACATAATTCTCCAGCCGGTCTGTTTCTTCTTCGGTTATATCTGTGAGACCACAGCGTAAGAACCGAAATACACTTTCATAGGTAAAATTTTCCACCACCATATCCACGGCGCTGCGGATATATTCAATAAAGGGATTCATGAAAAGAGAATGTTTCTCATCTACAAAACAAGGAATCCCATATTTTTCAAAAGCTCTTCTGGCTGCCGGGGAATAAACCTCCATATCTCCTGTAACCAGGGCAAAATCCCCGAAACGATAGCCTTCCTTCCGGACCATATGACGGATCCGGCAGGCGGTTTCCTCCATTTCTTCCTGGGGGTTCAGAGCTTCCCGGATAAAAACTGCTTTTTCTTTGCCTGCATAAGGCCGGTAATTTTTTCGGAAAATATTTCTTTCCAGATAGTCCAGGGCTTCATTATTCCGGAATCTCCCCTGATACTTCTCACCTTTTTGGGGAATCCAGATTTCACTCCAGGAAGTCCCCATCTCCTCCGCAAGTTTACATAATCTATTCACCGTCTGCCGGGTAAGGTAAAAAAGTCCATAAGGGCTTCCCAGACGATAGGGATCCTCTCCTCTTCCCATAGTGAGGGGGATATATACCTGCCTGCAAAGCTTCAGCAGCTTTTCCATTACCTGAATCTGGATAGGAGTAAATCCAGTATAGCCATCCAGGACCACTGTGCTGTCCTTCAGTTTTTCTGACTGGTCCGCCCGCTGGGCCAGAACATCCAGGACTTCTTCCTGGGTAATAAACTTTCCTTCCAGATAATCAAAAAAGCCTTTGTACAAAGTCTGAATATCTTTCAGCTTGTAAAAAAGCTCTGGTTTATCCTCCACATCCTCCAGAAGTTTATCCAGGTCCTCTACCTGTATCTCATACTGCCGCAGTTCTGAAACCATAGATTTTAACTGGGAGACATAACCCTGTTTATTCATCTTAGAGCCCAGTATCTTCAGCTCCTTCTTTTTCTCCTGGGCTACCTTCCGAAGGACCATACTCTTTCCGGTTTCTTCCAAAAGCTCCTGTGAAAGAGCTCCTGTCTCCTCCAGAACCCGGAAGGCCAGACGCTCAAAGCTCAGAACGTCAATATTCATGATTCCCTTCCTGGGATGGAGCATGACCAGTTCCTTCTGGGTCTGCATGGTAAACTGCTCCGGCACCAGTATCAGATACTGTCTTTTGGGGTTTTCCAAAGATTCCTCTATGATTCTGTTGTAAATATAATGGGATTTTCCCGAACCAGAGGGTCCGAAAATAAACTGTAACGCCATTCTGTTCTTCCCTTCTGTCCAAAAGCAGCCTCGTAAATAGACTGTTAAGAATATTTATTCATGGGCTGCTACTGAAAAAATTTTTCAATAACTTCTGCCACACCGTCATGGTCATTGTCATTTACCGTAATATAGTCCGCCACATCCTTCACTTTCTCCTGGGCGTTGGCCATAGCTACTCCCAGCCCTGCAAACTGGATCATGGACACGTCGTTGAACCCATCTCCGCAGCATACCATCTCCTCCCTGGAAATTCCCAGGATCTCCAGAAGGTGACGGAGGGAATATGCCTTGTCCACATTCTTGGGAGTAATCTCCAGGAAATAAGGCTCCGAGCGGAATACCTGAGCTTCATGCTGATACTTTCTGGCCATCATAGGCTCTAAAGCTTCCAAGTCCTGGGGTTCTCCGGTAAGCAGACACTTATTGACAGGGAAATCGATAAAAGTGCCAAAGTTCTTCCGGTATTCAATAGGAATCTGGTTGATCCTGGATTCAATGGCCATGTACTGATCCGGCTCCGTTCCAGAGTAGATCACATCTCCACGGTAGGTAATGATCCCGATTTGATTCTCCATCGCATCTCTCCACAGCCTGGCCGGAAGGCTTAAAGGCAGAGTCCTCTCAAACACACACTCCTTTGTTTTAAAGTTCAGGATCCTTGCCCCGTTAAAAGGCAGGATATAACTTCCATAAGTCTGAAAACCCAGAGCCTCTGCCACATAGGAGACTCCCTGAGGGGGCCTGCCGGAAGCGATTGCCACAGGCACCCCCTGCTCCTGAAGGCGGATTACCGCCTTCCTTGTCTTCTCACTTACCTGTTTCTGTGAATTGGTCACAGTACCATCTATATCTAAAACCAGTAATTTATATTTCATAATCTTCCTCTTTTTCTGTCGAGCTCCCGTCTTCATGATCTCGTCTTCTACCTGTCCCAGGGGTTTTGATGATTCCTGACAGTTTGTTTCCTTCAAAAGGCCTCCTTTCGGGCCTGCAGAAACTGTATCTGTAAAATCATTATACACAAAAGAAATGGTCCTGCCCAGATTAATCTTTGCTTTCCTGATTGTTTTATTATTTGAGAAATACTTCCGTCATATTTTCCCCATTTCTATAATATGCTATAAAAAGAAATGCAGGAGGTGCAGCCATGAGCTCAAAAACAAAAATTGTGGTACTACATATGAAAGAAGTTATCTATACCGGTATTTTCGTGGTCTTTGCCATTGTACTGGCTGTTCTGCTCTTTATGATGTTCGGAAAAAACAAAGAGGCGGATCCGGCCAGCGCAGATGCAGTTTATCATGCCGGTGTATACACAAGTCCCATAACCTTAAACGACAATACCTTTGACGTAGAGGTCACTGTGGACGAAGACCACATTAATTCCATCTCTCTGAAAAACCTCAGCGAGACCACCACCGCCATGTATCCTCTGATGGAGCCAGCCCTGGATGCCCTCTCCACTCAGATCTGCCAGTCCCAGTCTACGGAAAACATCACCTACTCAGAAGAAAACAAATATACCTCTATGCTGCTTCTGGATGCTATCAACAAGGCGCTGGATAAGGCAAGGATCACAGAATAGAAAGGGAGCTTTCACAGCTCCTTTTCTGCTTCTCTCTTCATTTCTCTCCCATTTTCTCCCATACTCCCCAGTGTACAGTCTCACTTATATTTTCCGTTAGAACCAGCCTGAATTTCAGGCAATATTTCTTGAGTCCTTAATTTCTGAATGCTATACTGTTTTTATACAGAGGCACTGCCCTCTCTGTCAAAAGTATTTACCCAGCATCAAGGTGGTGAGATTTATGTGCGGAAATAAGAAAAAAAAGAACCAGGTTTATCTCCACGCAAAGCCAGTATTCTAAGCGGCCTTTGGGTGGAGTAACCAGAGAAGCCGCTTATGTAAAATTGCTGGCTTTGCTCCTTGGCATGATCAAGAAGGAGGCCTGCATTTGAAATATATAAACGCAAAGACAATTCTTCCCGAAGCATTGATCGAAGAACTGCAGAACTACGTTCAGGCCGGCTATATCTATGTACCGGCAAAAGAAGAGCAGCGAAAATCCTGGGGAGAATTATCTGGTTATCGAAAAGAGCTGGAAAAGCGCAATAGAAAGATTCGCGCCGAATATGACCAGGGCATTTCCCCAGAGGATCTAGCCTGCCGCTATTGCCTTTCCATATCTGCTATACGAAAAATTATTTATCAAAAATAATAAAGGGACTGCCGTATCAAAGAAATCCAGAGATGCGGCGGTCCTTTTCTACAAAACAGTACCGTATTATTCTGTAGATTGCAGAAAAGAAAGTCCTCCAGGTAAAATATTCTCAGAACATTCCCCCAGGCAGCCAACGATATAGGACTTCAGAAATCACTGACTGCGGGGAAATCTTTTACTTAAGGAGGGTATCAGAATGGCTACGGCAGATAAAGTCTATCCCCGGACTGGAGATGGAGAAACTGTTTATTTAAAAAATGTGATCACCGATTCCAATATCGAAATAGGGAATTTTACTATCTACAATGATTTTGTCAATGACCCCAGAGAATTTCAGAAAAACAATGTTCTGTATCACTATCCCATCAATGGAGACCGGCTCATTATTGGAAAATTCTGCTCCATTGCCTGTGGTGTAAAGTTTCTTTTTAACAGTGGAAATCACAAAATGTCGTCTCTTTCCACCTATACTTTTCCTCTGTTCTTTGAAGAATGGGGGCTTGAAAAAGACAAGGTTACTGAAGCCTGGGATCACAAAGGGGATATCGTAATCGGCAATGATGTGTGGATCGGTTATGAGGCTGTGATCCTTTCAGGAGTTTCTATAGGAGACGGCGCCGTTATTGGCTGCCGGGCTGTTGTTACCAGGGATGTTCTCCCTTATACCGTTGTAGGAGGAGTCCCTGCAAAGCCTATACGAAAACGCTTTGATGAGGATACTATAGCGGAACTCCTGGAAATAAAATGGTGGGACTGGCCGGAAGAAAAAATCGCCGAAAGGATTACAGACATACAAAACGGGGATTTAAAAGGATTAAGAAAGGGGTAACTATGTGTACAAGATTTGTATATAACGGAAAAGATACGATCACAGGATTTAATTTTGATATTGACCTGTCTGTATGGGACCACAAAGTGATTAAAGATGAGAATCGATTTTATATCGGAATCAAAATGCCGGACAGCCAGTATCACTCCTTCCATGGGATTCACCGTAATGGCAATGCAGGGACTTTGCTCTATGTCCATGGAAATCCTCAGGGAAGATATGATGCAGGCTCTTATACTATTGCTGACCTTACAGAAAATTATATCCGGGGACTTCTCTCTTTTGATGATGCTCTGCATATTGTGCAGGAGCAGCAAATTGTCTATGGGCCGGATACCACAATGCAGGCCATGCTTTCCGACAGATATGGCCGGGTGCTTCTTATAGAGCCTGGAATCGGATACCGGCTTGAGCAGAGAAGATACTCTCTCATGACAAACTACTCTGTTTTAAATCCGGAAAGCACCCGGCCCTATATTGTTCCCGGTGATGACCGATATGAACAGGCATAAGACTCAAATACTATTTTTCAACACTGGCAAATAAAGTCAGATTTATAAGTTCCTCTACCTTGACTCTGTCCTGGAACTCTTCATAGGGCCAGAAACAATACCGAACCCGGTCTCCTGGGTTATATGGGTTTAAAGCAATGTCTTCCATAACAGACTCTTTGGAACAGTCCAGCAGGATTTCTTTCCCGTCCTCTGTACTCTGAACCGTAATTTCTCCTTTTTCCCGGTCTATTTCCAGAATTTTTCCTTCTTTCTGTGACCGGTAAGTTCCTGGGCCGCCGGAATCCTTTCTTGGTTCTTTTCCTGCTGTTAGCCCGGCAGCAGTTCCCAGAATAACCAAAAACAGCATCCCGGCAATGCCGGCAAGCAGTCTTTTAGAAGTTCTTTTCACTCCATCACGCCTTTCTTACTCCATGGGGAACTTCATCCCCCACTGGGCTCTGGCCTGGTCCATCAGCCCCATGATCTCCAGTATTTCCTTATGGGGCATCTGAGGACACTGGGTAAGGCCTTTTTCTATGGCTTCCTTGCAGGCTAAAACCTCATACTCATATCCGGTGATCTGTTCCGGACAATGATATTCGGCGGTCACCTGACGGTTCCGGTCATAGATGGTAAGGGTCTGGAAATTGTTGATATTTTCTACTACGGCAAAGCCTTCTGTACCATAAATGATACCCTGACGGTCAGAAAGTACCCGCATAGAACTGTTAAGAACCGCCATTTTTCCTCCCGGATAGATCAGAGTAATGCTATTCTGAGCGTCTACACCGGTATCTGTTATAACAGCTGTGGACACCATTTTTTCCACCTGATTGCCAAAGACCATCGAGGCGAAATTCATGGCGTATACTCCTACGTCCAGCAAAGCTCCGCCGCCCAGTTCCGGTTTCAGCAGCCTCGGCACATCTCCAATCAGATAGCAGAGATTTGCAGTAAGTGTCATAGGCTCACCGATGGCTCCCTCAGCCAATACCTGACGGATGGTATTCCACATAGGCATGTACCGTACCCACATAGCCTCGGCAAGCAGCACTCCTTTTTCCCTGGCCAGCTCTGTCATTTCTCTGGCCTGCTTCTGGTTTATGGCAAAAGCTTTTTCACATAATATATTTCTGCCGTGAGCAATAAGCATTTTCACATTCTCATAATGCTCAGACATAGGGCTTGCCACATAGACCAGATCTACATTTTCATCTGCCGCCATTTCCTCATAGGAACCATAGGCTTTCTCAATCTGAAACCGCTGGGCAAAGTTCTCAGCTTTCTCCAGACTTCTGGAAGCTACCGCATAAACCCTGGCCTCTTTCATTTTTGCCACTGTATTTGCCATAGTAGCTGCAATATTTCCTGTACTTAAAATACCTACTCTTAACTGTTCCATTTTACCTTTACCTCCCAATTTTTCGTTTCCGCCCGTCCATATCTAAGAAAATAAATTCCCCTAATTTACCTTTAAAGCTCTGTCAGCCCATACGCTTCTGCCAAACTCTCCAGCCCTTCCAGGATTTCTTCTCTGGAATAATCATGCTCTTCCAGAAAATCATCTTCAAATTCGTCCAGATGTTGGTAAAAATCTGCCACCATGATTCCATACCCTGGCGTATTCTCTGAAAGGTCCCCCAGGAGAATATTTTCCGCTTCATTGATCTCGCCCCGGTCCGCCATTTCAAGAATCCGGGCATAGAGCTTTTCTTCCTCTGTCCGCTCCTGCTCCTTTGGCAGCTCATAGCGGACCTCCCGCTGTCCCGTAAGGACCAGTGCAAGTCCCCGGACAACGTCATTGATCATACGCATAAGATAATCCTGTTTAACACCCATGTGATTTCTTCCTTTCTTTATACCTTTATTGCATATTTGATCACGCCGTCTTGTTTCTTTTCAAAAATCTCATAGGCTTCCATAATATGTTCCAGAGAAGTCCGGTGGGTGATCAGAGGGCTGGTATCCAGCTGACCTTTCTCGATCAATTCCATGATCTGTTCACAATAGCAGCCGTCTACCCCTCCTGTCTTAAAAATCAGATTCTTTCCATACATAGAGGGCAGAGGCAGTATCTGGTCTTCCTCATACATAGCCACTACAGTTACCACTGCGTTTGGTCTGGCGATCTTCCATGCAGTCTGGAAGGTGTCCTTTCCTCCTGCCACCTCAAAAACCCGGTCTGCCCCTCTCCCCTGGGACAACTCCAGAATCTGTTCTTCCAGTTCCTTTTCAGAAATTGCTGCAGGATTTATGCAAAAATCCGCCAGGTTATTTTCCCTGGCTGTTTTCAGGCGATCCTCGTCAGTATCCAGAGCAATGATTTTTCCCGGCTCATACAGTCTGGCGCACATCATGGTACACAGCCCTGTAGGTCCTGCTCCGATAACGGCCACTGTATCTCCTTTGTTGATTTCTCCGATTTTTGCCGCCCAGTAACCAGTAGACAGAAGATCTCCGGTGAAAAGAGCGGCTTCATCAGACACATGCTCCGGAATCTTCGTAAGTCCGTTATCCCCGTAGGGAATCCGCACATATTCCGCCTGTCCTCCGTCCATCCGGCATCCCAGCGCCCAGCCTCCCAGAGGGTCGCTGCAGTTATTTACAAAGCCTCTCTCACAGTAAAAACAGCTTCCGCAGTAGGTCTCCACATTCACCGCTACTCTGTCCCCGGACTTTACCTGTTTTACGGCTTTTCCGGTCTCTTCCACTACGCCTACAAACTCATGTCCCAGGATAGTCCCCGGCACAGCCCTTGGCACTGCTCCATGCTTAATGTGAATATCGCTGGAACATATAGTGGTCAGAGTCACCTTCACCAGCACATCGGTATCCTTTTCCAGACATGGCTTGGGGCACTCTGTAAGAACCAGTTTCCCTTTTTCCTCAAAAACTACTGCTTTCATAAATGCCGCCTCGCTTTTATTCCTGAATGTTCTCCAGTTCCTCCATCCAGATCCTTACACAGGCATCGCTGGGCATCCGCAGGTCTCCTCTTGGAGATACTGCCACACTTCCCACCTTTGGTCCGTCAGGAAGACAGGAACGCTTAAACTGCTGGGCAAAAAATCTGGAATAAAAAGTCTTCAGCCATTTCATGATCACTTCCGGTTCATAGACTCCTGCAAAAGCAGCCTTTGCCATACGGTATATCTTGCCCGGTCTGAAATGGAACCGGAGCATCTGATATAAGAAGAAGTCATGAAGCTCATAAGGACCTACCAGATCCTCGGTCTTCTGAGAGATCACTCCATCCTTTGGCGGGAGAAGCTCCGGGCTTACCGGGGTGTCCAGAATATCCAGAAGGATCTGGGACAGTTTTTCTTCCCCGCAGGTATCTGCATAATACCGGACCAGATGGCGGACCAGAGTCTTTGGCACAGAAGCATTTACCCCATACATAGACATATGGTCCCCATTATAGGTAGCCCAGCCAAGGGCCAGTTCCGAAAGGTCTCCGGTTCCTACTACCATGCCTCCCTGCTGATTGGCAATATCCATGATCACCTGAGTCCGCTCTCTGGCCTGAGAATTTTCATAAGTCACATCGTGGACATTTTCGTCATGGCCGATATCCGAAAAATGCTGAAGCACTGCTTTTTTGATATCTACTTCTATAAGAGTGGCCCCCAGTCTTCTGGTCAGTTCACAGGCATTGGTATAGGTCCTGTCTGTAGTGCCGAAGCAGGGCATAGTTACAGCCGTAATGTGTTCTCTTCCCATTCCCAGAAGGTCAAAGGCTCTTGCAGTGACCAGCAGGGCCAGAGTAGAATCCAGTCCTCCTGAGATTCCCAGCACTGCTCTCTGGCAATGGGTATGCTCCAGTCTTTTCTTCAGGCCCATGGCCTGGATCATCAGGATTTCGTTGCAGCGCTTTTCCCGTTCTCCCTGACTGTCCGGCACAAAAGGATTAGGATCGATAAACCGCTCCAGCTTTGTTTCTTCTACAGGAAGAGAGAATTCCACAGTAAGGTACCCCTCTCTTTTTTCCTCATGCCAGGTGGAAATTCTTCTCCGTTCCTCCACAAGACGGTTCACATCCAGAACTGCCTCTACAGACTGGTTCTGGAACATTTCTGCTTCTTTTAATACGGCACCGTTTTCACAGATTAAGTGCTGTCCTCCAAATACCAGATCCTGCGTGGATTCTCCATATCCGGCAGTGGCATAAATATAGGCGCACAGCAGTCTGGCAGACTGGCTTTTTACCAGCTCTCTTCTGTAGTCTGCTTTTCCTACGGTCTCATCGCTGGCAGACAGATTTACAATGACATTTGCCCCGGCCATGGCATGAGCTACGCTGGGAGGAGCCGCCGCCCAGAGATCCTCGCAGATTTCCGCTGCTACAGTAAGTCCCGGCATTTCCCGGCAGGCAAACAGCAGGTTTTCCATAACAGGCACCTGTTTTCCCCCCAGCTCTGTATAACCCCAGAGATTTTTTCCAGAGGAAAAATGTCTTGCCTCATAAAACTCTCCGTAATTAGGCAGATACTCCTTTGGAACCAGACCCAGGATCTCTCCCTGGTTTATTGCCGCCGCCACATTGTAGAGTTTTCCATGATACGCATAGGGAAGTCCCACAAAAATCAGTCCAGGCACATCCTTTAATTCTTCTGCGGCTCTTAAAAGCTGTTCCCTGGCACTGTTCAGCAGAGTCTCCTGCCAGAACAGATCCTGACAGGTATAGCCGGTAATGGAAAGCTCGGGAAACACCAGGATCCTGGCTCCTTTTTGGGAAAGTTCCCTTGCTTTCTTAATGATCTCATCCGTGTTGTGAATACAGTCGGCCACCCGGACGTCGATAGCTGCCGCTGCTGCCTTTATAAATCCATCTCTCATCTTCCGCCAAACCTCTTTCTATTATCTTTTACATTCCTTTAAGATCCTTTTCAGTTCTTCTACGGTAAATGTATAATTCTTATTACAGAAATGACAGTTCATCTCAATCTCTTTTCCCTCATCGATCATTTCCTGGATGTCCTTCTTTCCGATACTGATGAGGGCTCTCTCCACTCTTTCCTTACTGCAGTTGCAGTAGAACTGCGTTGGGATCCTGTCATTAAATTCAATATCAAATCCCTCCAGCAAAAGCTCCAGAAGGCTTTCGGGGGTATGTCCCTCTTCCAGAAGAGAGGTAACAGAAGTCACCTTTTTCAGATTTTCCTCCAGCCGGCTGATCACTGCTTCCTCTGTGAAAGGCATAAGCTGGATAATAAAACCGCCGGCCTGCTTCACTGTATTATCTTTTTCCATCAGCACTCCCAGGCCTACAGAAGAAGGTACCTGCTCGCTGGTAGCAAAGTAATAAGTAAGGTCCTCTGCGATCTCACTGGTCTGGAGGACTGTCTGTCCCACATAAGGCTCCTTCATGCCCATATCTTTGATCACATTCATAAAACCTACTCCTACGGCTCCTGCCACATCCAGCTTTCCCTGGGCGTTGGCGTGAAGGACCACATTGGGATTTCCCACATAGCCTTTTACATTTCCCTTGGAATCTGCAGTAACGGTGATTCCTTCCAGAGGGCCTCCCGCCTTGATCTGCAGTGTCAGCAGGTCCTTATCTCCTTTCATCATAACGCCCATCATAGATCCCGCTGTAAGCAGGCGTCCCAGAGCCGCTGTGGCTACCGGGCTGGTATTGTGGGCTGCTCTTGCATGCTCTACCAGGTCTCTGGTAGTAGCCGCAAAAGCCCTGATCTGATGATTAGCCGCTGTAGCCCTTACAATATAATCTCCCATATTTTCAAATCTCCTCTTTCTGCGAATTCTTTCCTTTTTCTCTGGCAAGTATATAAATCCTCTCGCTGTCTTTACGTGCCGGTTCTCTGGTAAACGCATCATAGGCGGCAATGTACTCCATACCTGCTTCTAAAAGCAGTTCTTTCACCCTTTCCAGAGAATAGACTTTCTGATAATGGGTCTCCTCATACTTTCGGTAAAGAATTTCCCCATCTTTTTCCTCCGGGATAAAAAGAGCCAGATCATATTCGTTGATCTTCTCTTCCGGATCATAATAATTATCCCAGATAAAACTGGCATCCTCCCGGTCCTCTGCTATGGTAGTGTCTCCCAGAATCTTTTCATACTTGTATTCTGTATTCAGATCAAAAATGAAAATTCCTCCCGGATCCAGATAGTTATTCACCAGCCGGAACACCTCCAGCAGATCCTCTTCTTCAATAATATAGTTCATACTGTCGCAGACAGACACTACCGCCCGGACAGTGCCATAAAGCTCAAACTCCCGCATATCCTGAAGAAGGTACAGGATATCCTGTTCCTCCTCTTCCTTCTTCTCCATGGCAATTTCCAGCATATCCATAGAGTTGTCCACTCCGATCATGTCATATCCCTTCTCTGCCAGAAGCCGAGTCATGTTTCCTGTCCCGCATCCCAGCTCCAGGACCAGTCCCTCCCGGATTCCCTGGTCTTCCAGAAGCCCGGCAAGATACTCACACCATTCTTCATAGGGGATATTGTCCATAAAAAGGTCATAGACCCTGGCAAAACTTTCATAAGAACTCATAGATTTCTCTCCTTTTTGTTCTTCCTAATACTACCATGAAACTTCTGAGGTGGCAAGGCGAAGGGAATCAGGAAAATATCACAAAACTGCAACATTCTTTTGGATAATTGAAATAATGGTGAGACCTTCCCCTGATAATATAAAACCATCAAAAGAAAGCAATCGCAAATGGGAGGTACTCATAATGAAAAGCAAAGCGAATCTCTATAAATTTTATATATCCGCAGCCCTTCTGGCCCTGTCATTTCTCACCACTCTGCCAAGATTTTTCCAGATATTCCACAGTCTGGCAGCAAGCGGAGGAAGCTTCCTTCTCCTGGCTGGCCCCGGCCTGTGGCTCTTTATAAGAAAAATGAAATCCCTCCACCAGGAAGAAGCAATTCTCCTTTCTGCACAGTCAAAACAGATTATAGCCCTATAGAAAAACAGCGACAGAAGTCAAAAAACCTGGTGCAAGCATGCCCGCTTGGTTCGGTGCTCGCAGAAATGAAACAGAAAGAAGGCGTATCTCATGACATTGACAAAGAAATTAGAAGAAAACAAACTGACGATAATCGGCACTGCTGCTCTCCTCCTTACCCTCTGGGCAGGTTATCAAAGCGGCATCTTTTCTTCTCAGGAATCCATGGAGCAGTTTCTCCGCAAAACAGGAGCCCTGGCTCCTCTGTGCTTCCTTTTCCTTCAGACCGTGCAGGTAGTGATCCCTGTAGTTCCCGGTGGCGTAAGCTGTATCATCGGCGTAGCAATATTTGGTCCGGTAAATGGATTCTTCCTGAATTATGTGGGAATGGTCACCGGTTCTGTGATCAGTTTTCTTCTGGCAATGCATTATGGCCAGGGCTTTTTATTAAAATTTGTATCTCAGGAATCCTTTCAAAAATACATTTCCTGGACAGAAAAAGGCAGGAAATTTGATATTCTTTTCCTTCTGGCCCTGATTCTTCCAGGCATGCCCGACGACCTGTTATGTCTTATTGCTGGACTGACTTCTATGTCCTTTAAGAAATACCTGGTTTTCACCCTTCTGGGAAGACCCTTCTCCCTCTTTGCCTACAGCCTGGGAGGTCTGCTGGTCCTGGAAAACCTTCTCCCGCTGTTTTAATCTGTTCCCTGTCCGCTGCACAGGAAAAGCAATCTCACAAAAACAATACTTACTATTTACACCGGAGGTTCCCTATGTATAAAACATTATCCCTGTCCCACTGGAAAAAGATCTTTGCCAGTTTTCTTACTCTGCTGCCCCAGTTATTTTTGTTTGAGCTGGTTTTTAAAATTCTTTCAGTATTCTTCTTTGTTCCCGCCGGAAAAGAACTGATCGTTATGATGCTGGAAATAACAGGAGACACCAGCCTGTATAATTACAATATGCTCCGTATTCTGTTAAGCCTTCCCGGCATAGCTGCCATTGTACTGATCCTCTGTCTTTCTGCCCTTCTGGCCTATTTTGAATTTTCTGTGATCCTCACTGGCCTTTACCAGGGATACAGAGGAAAGTCCTTCTCCTTAAAGGATACTGTCAGCTCCTCTGTATACTCTCTGTTTTCCTTAAACTTCAAAAGTATTCCGGGGCTTTTTATCTATGGGATCCTTCTCCTCCCTTTTCAGAATATCTATCTCATTCCCTCAGTAATGCCCCATCTGGAAATCCCTAATTTTATTACAGGAGAGCTGTCGAAAAGGTGGTATGGAGATTTTGTTCTGAATCTGGCCTATATCCTGATCTTTCTGGTTTTTCTGCTGCTTCTTTTCCTTCTTCCCTCTATGGTGCTGACTGGAAAAACCTTCCGAGAAGCCTCTGCAGAAAGTATCCGTACCTGGAAAAGAACAGGAATAAAAGGGCTTTTCCTTCTAAGCATCCTTATGGTCTTCTGGTGGCTGCTTTTTCATCAGCCGGGACTCCTTCCCACAGATTTTTCTGCAGTTATAGAAAAGAATCCTCTGAAAACTCTGTGTATGCTTTTCTTCTCTGGAAAGACTCAGGAAACCGCCTTTGCCGGTGCGCTGGTCTGGGCTCTGCGCTGTATTCTTTCTCTGGGATTTATGGCTGTTCTTGTAGGCGTTTATACTTCTTCTGTGGAAGAAAAAGCTCTCTGCTCTCCAGCTGCCGTCTGTCTTCCCACGCAGAATATAGGAAAAGTCAGAGTCTTCCTGTGCGAAAAGCTTGCTGTCCTCCGAAATTATTTCCGACCTCTTTTCAGGAAAATTCCCGGCCTTAAAAGCATTTGGATTCCTGTAGTTCTCCTTGCCCTGGCTGCCGGACTTTCTGCCATGTATCAGTACGCTCATACACCTCCTGCTGTCCATCAGCCCCTGAGTATCGGGCACAGAGGCAGTGACCTGGGAGTAGAAAATACCCTGAAAGCAGTAGAAGGTGCCATAGAATCCGGAGCAGACTATGCAGAGGTAGATATTCAGCTGACAAAGGATCTGGTTCCTGTAGCTGCTCATGATGACAGCCTCAGCCGTATGGCAGGACAATCCGACAGCATAAATGAACTTACCCTCAAAGAACTTCAATCCATTCCTTTGTCTCAGTATGGAATGAAAGGCCAGGTGCCTACTCTGGAAGAGTTGATCCGGCTTTCTCAGGGAAAGATCCGGCTGCTCATTGAATTAAAAGCTGTTTCTGAAAGAGAAAAAGAGCCTCTGGTGGACCAGATACTGGCCCTCATCGAAAAATATAATTTTCAAAAAGACTGTATCCTTATGTCCCTGGATTACGAACTGGTACAGCTTGTACGCCAGAAAAATCCCGTTCTGAAAACCGGCTACTGCATGTTTGGGAATTTGGGAGAGACTACAGTAGAAAATCTCCTTTCCCTGGACTGTGACTTCGTAGTTATAGAAGAAAATATGGTTTCCAACAGCTTTATATCTGCCTGCCGCCAAGCCTGGCTGCCAGTTTATGTATGGACGGTGGATCTGGAAGAAAACATGAAAAAATATCTGGATATGGGAGTAAACGGACTGATCTCAGATAAGCCTTATCTGGTAAAAGAAGTGCTGGAAGACTATCCCTCTCAAGGGATTCCATCGGCAGAAGATTATTATTTTTCCTGAACGGAAGGTCTTACATACTATATGCAATTCATGAAAAGCGGCAGCCGTATCTCAAGGAATATCAAAAATCCTTTTTAATACAGCTGCCGCTCTGGTGCGATACGATACTATATGTTATCTTGCATTATTTCATTCCGAAACACCTTCCGTATATCTTTATCCCAGGCATACGCCTCCGTCGATTACAATTGAGGCCGAATTGACAAAGCTGGATTCATCACTGGCCAGATAGACAGTTCCCATAGGCCCTCCTTATGCATGCTCCAGCATGTTCAGGAATTTATCCAGTTCCGCTTCATCCATATGATAGCCATGCTTGTCTTCCGGATAAGCACCGGTCCGCACATCATTAGCCCAGGCTCCGTAAATCTGAGTTGCCCACTGGAAGAAATTTCCGTAGGATTTTGCATGGGAAGCTGCAGAAGGCATCATGCCAAAGGTATCAAAATCCACCATCTCACAGCCGTCTGCGGCCCCTCCTGCTGCTATGGAAATCACAGGTACACGAAGCTTTTTCGCAATAGCATTAGTCACCTCAATAGGAGTCAGTTCAATGGTCATTGCCATCATACCGCATTCCTGATATTCATATGCCATCCGGTAAACCTTCATGGCCTCTTCCGCAGTCCTTCCCATACGTTTATAACCGCCCTGACGGTTGGTCTGCCATCCGGATAATGCGCCTACATGACCGAATACAGGAAGATAATTGTCCGCCATATACTCTAAGGTCTCATTGCTGATTCCCATAGGCAGAAGAGAATCTGCGCCACAATTCATGTAATAAGAACCATATTCCAATGCTTTTTCCTTAGATGCATAGGTAGGGGTCTGCATGTAAAAATTAAGATGGATATATGGGGCAGCCCGCCTTACTGTCTGTATCCACCAGGGAGCAATATCAATCTGCTGCTGAGGGTCAGATTTGCCGTCCCCGGGCACTGTCAGACGGCAGATATCGCAGCCTGCCATCTCCGCAGCCATGGTAAAATACTGATCCCGGCCTGCCGGACACATCTGTACAATAGGGGTGCCTTCATCTTTCAGCTTCTGAAGATAATTAATAGATTTGCGTCCTTTCACAACTCTTGAGGAACTTACTTTCTTTTCTTCTGACATAATAAGGTCTCCTTTCTGAATAATATAAAGTTTCTTGTTTCGCAGATCCTATGTCTGCCAAAATGCAAAAACTGCCGATTTTTCACAGAATAACCGCGCTTTTGCAGATTCTCTGAATAGTTTTTCTGACCAGCAGATCCTCTCTCAGCATATCCAGATTCTCACCGAAAAAGCTTTTGATCTCTCTTACTGTGGTATGCTGCCGTTCTGCCATAGCTTCTGCCTCTAATTCAAGCTCTTCCCGGCTGATCTGAATCTGTTCTGTCTCTGTTATCTCCTGGAGGATACAGCGGATTTTCACCTGCCTGCGGGCCTCTTTTTGGATATCTTCCATCTGGTCCTGGATATCTCTTTCTACGAAAAAGTTTATCTCACCGGTTCGCAAGGCTTTATAGCGCATTTCCTGATAAAGCTGGCATACCATGGCCTGAACTTCATTCTCTACCAGGCTTTCTGGAACATCTATGGGATAGGTTTCTGCCAATTTGAAAAGAACTGCTTCTTCTATCCGTTCTTCTTTTTCTTCCGCTGTCTTCCATTTTTCCGGGAGCTGTATCACAAGACCTTTGTAAGTTTTTTCTGCTGTCTCTGCCATGTTTCTGCGCCTCCTTACTTTTTGTATTCTTTCAAAGTATCTAAATCGCAGAAATATTTTGTATTTATAGTCTATCAAATCTATTTTTTTATTAAAATCATCAGAATTCAGTATTTAAAATCACTAATTTTGCGTATTTTACAAAGATATCAGAAATGATAAAATAAAAAAGATCAGGGGAATTTTCCAAGCTTCAGAAAGGCCCTCTGATCCTTTTATTTTGTAACTTTTGAGAAGATATGTTATGACTTAAGAGTTCAGCAGCCGGGACAGTAATTCCCGCTGACTGGACACATTCATCTTTTCATAGATATGAGCGATGTGTTTATAGGTGGTGGACCTGGCAATATGAAGAATCTCGCTAATCTGAGAAGGGGATACGCTCTGACAAAGAAGTTCCGCAATCTGGGTTTCTCTGGGCGTCAAAACCTTTTCCTCATCAATCCTCATGGTCACTTTAGAATCGCTGTTCTGATAGTAAAAATTCCGGTGAAGATTATTCAACAAAGGAAGAATTAATTCCAGAAGCTGAAGCTCCTTTTCCGTAAATTTTTTCTTTGTTTTCCGGTCTAATGCAATAATCAGCCTCAACTCTCCAAGGGTATCATAAAACCCTGCTCCCCAGGAGTATTTCAGCCCTCTTTGACGAATAAAGTCCGGTATAAACTCTGCGGAAGGTTCCCCCTCCCAGTCATGTACATTAAAAGCAGGCACATCTGCCCTTTGCCCTATGGTTTTCTTTCCAAACATACTGTAACGCTGCCCATCAGTGTTGGCATAATAGGCCATATAAACTTTTATCCACCGCTCCTCAATATTCCTGAGATGGAGACCGGAAATCTTTCCATTTCTGTCCAGCAGATAGGCGGAGCCACAGTCATATTCACAGAGTTCTCCGATATGGTCCAGAATCTGTGCCGCAAATTTATCTGGATTACAAGCGCTTCCACAGGCAATTATAAATTCATAAATTTTCTCCCACTGCTCTCTTCCTATTTCTTTTGTCTCTAACATAAAAAACCACCCTTAAAACACCATTGCTGCCCCAGTTTTCAGAATATATTTATTATAAAACACCGGTTTCAGCCATGTCAACTTGCGGTCAGAGAAAGAAGTTCTTTTCAACAGAAGAAAAAATATTCTGGTATTGTCTCAAAATCGTAATCCTTTTTTTCTTCATTGAGATATAGCTGAAACAATTATCCGCTATTATAAAAGTATAAAGAAAAACAACTTATCATCCATATCTAAGGAGGAAATCAATATGACAAAAACAAACAGCTTTAAAAAATTCAGGACCTTAAAACTTATCAGCGGAGCCGGCTTTCTCTTTTTTCTCTGTCTGCTTCTGCAGGAGTTCCTTTTCCAGCTTCCTTCCACGCTGCCTTTCTTTTTGTACCATCTGGCCATTGGCGGTGTCCTATATGGAATCTATCAATGGAAAAAAGCATCTATCCAAAAGCTCATGGCAAAACTGAGAGAAAAACATATGCTGCTCCCGGCAGCGATCCTGACAGTTCTGGCTGGTGTTCTTCTTTTCTACGACTTTATCGGATTTCTCACCTATCTGGGCGCCAGACTGATCTGGTCAGGCATTTCCCTGGTTCCCTATCTCTATTTCCGGTATAAAGAAAAAGAGGCCCAGGAAACTCTTCCCACAGAAAATATATCCCTTTAAGCCTTTCAAAAAGACACTCCAAACGGAAGTGTCTTTTTTTAACCATTTTGGATATGAATTCGTGTATTTTATGTAAAAGAACTTCTCTCTTCTTTCAAAAATGGTATAATGTAGCTATGAAATCCGTAAGATATAAATCACCTTAACAATGTGTAAAAAGATCATCTAACAAAATCGTTGAATTGATCTATGAGCGAAGGAGCAGCTAAAATGTATATCAGAGAATACGAACCTGCTGACTGTTCTGAAATAGCATCACTTTTTTACCAGACAGTTCATGAGGTCAATAAACAGGACTATACCAGCGAACAATTAAATGCATGGGCAGCCGGAAAGGTAGACCTGGCCGCCTGGAACCAGTCCTTCCTGGAACACTATACTTTAGTAGCCGTTGAAAATGGCAGGATCGCAGGTTTTGGGGACATTGATGAAACCGGATATCTGGATCGTCTCTACGTCCACAAAGAGCACCAGAGGGAGGGAATCGCCGCTGCTCTCTGCAGCAGGCTGGAAGCTCATGTCCAGGGAAATATCCTGACCCACGCCTCGATTACAGCCAGGCCCTTTTTTCAGAAGAGAGGATACAAAGTTCTGAAAGAGCAGCAGGTAGAACGGCAAAACGTCCTGCTTACCAACTTTGTTATGGTGCTTGAAAGAGAAATCCAACCTCCTTCTATCAAAGAAAATCCGATGCAGAAGGTCCTTGTAATCGGCAGTCCTGGTGCGGGAAAAAGCACCTTTTCACGAAAGCTGAGAGATGCTACAGGGCTTCCTTTATATTACCTGGATATGATCTGGCACAGACCTGATAAGACCAATATTTCCCGTGAGGAACTTACTGCACGTCAGAGAGAAATCATAAAAACTCCAAAGTGGATCATTGACGGAAATTATCTCAGCACAATGGAGCTTCGCCTAAAAAACTGTGATACTGTATTCTTCCTGGACTATCCTTTGGAGGTCTGTCTGGCCGGAGCCAAAGCCCGTATCGGTACAAAACGGGAAGATATTCCCTGGATAGAAACAGAATTTGACCAGGAATTCAAGCAGTGGATCCTGGATTTTCCGAAAGACCAGCTTCCCATCATATACCAGCTTCTTGAAAAGTATAAAGAAAACCGGACTGTCCACATTTTTAAATCCAGAGAAGAAGCAGAGCATTATCTTGTTTCCATAGAAAATTGATACATAAAGTTGAGGTACATGTTATATGAAATTTGAAATCATAAATCTTGTTCAGCGGCCTGAAATACTGGAAAAAGCCGCCCATTGGTTCCATGAAAAGTGGAGCGTTCCCCTGGAAGCCTACAGAGAAAGCATGGAAGAATCTCTCCTGAAAAGCTCCTCTGTCCCCCAATGGTATCTGGCCCTGAAAGATTCCGAGATCATAGGAGGAATGGGGGTCATCGAGAATGACTTTCACAACAGAGAAGACTTGACTCCCAACGTCTGTGCGGTTTATACAGAAGAAAAATACCGGGGGCAGGGAGTAGCTGGAGAGCTTCTGGACTATGTTTGCAGGGATATGAAACAACGGGGCATCGATACCCTGTATCTTCTCACAGACCATACCTCTTTTTACGAAAGATACGGCTGGGAATTTTTCTGCATGGTCCAGGGCGACGGAGAACCTGAAATGTCAAGAATGTATATCCACAGAGGGTAATTCCTCATCCTATACAACAGCCGCCGCTTATAAATTTTCATATATGGGGGTGTTTTTATGGAAATTTTCTTTATCGTGATCGCTTTGATCGCATTGTGCACAGCAGTATTTTTAAGAGGAAAAGCCTTGACAGATTTTGTAAATGATCTGTCAAAAAAGGATAAAACTGATTAAAAGTAAAATCAGGAATTATCCTTTGTGGATCAAACGGAGGAAAGGCAGAAAGAATCGGAGAATATCTTATGTTTCTTATATTCATTATAGTATTTGATCTGATCATGGCCCTATGCATGTTCCTGATGGGCTTTTATTTTTACAGATCAAAAGGAAAAGCTGCTGACTATTTAACTGGTTACAATATCCGCTCAGATGATCAACGGAAAAAGGTAAACGAAGACCTTATGTGCCAGTGTTATGGCAAAAGAATGCTGGTCATGTCCCTTCCTTTTCTATTCGGTATAATCCTGGATTTTTTCAGGCCCGGCCTGGGCAATGGCTTGGCCTGGATTGTATGGTTTATACTTTTTGTTCTATTGCTGATCAAAAGAGCCAAACTTGAAAAGTAAAAAATAAATTTGAAATGGAGTATAGCTATGGAAATAAGAACGAAACGGCTCCTTCTCTCTCCTCTGGGACCTCAGTATGTAAATACTGCATTTGCTTACAGCGGCGACCTGGAAAACACAAAATTTATGCTGGATCTTCCGGAAGAAAGTATTGAAGAAACTGCAGAATTTCTCAAAAAAGCTGAGGGAGAATGGCAGAAAGAATTTCCTGAATTTTATGAATTTGCCATTCTCACAGAGGGTACCCATATAGGTTCTGTCTGTCTCTATCTGAACGAGGATAGGACCGAAGGGGAGTTAGGATGGATTCTGAATAAAAGGTATTGGGGACATGGTTATACCTTAGAAGCTGCCCAAGCTTTGATAGATTACGCTTATCAAAACCTGGGGATCAAGAAATTTATCGCATACTGTGACAGTGAAAATATCCCTTCTTATTCTCTTATGGAAAAGCTGGGAATGTCCAGGGTCCTGTGCCGGTCCGGCAGAAAAAACAGGTCATCCTCTGAAGAGCGAATGGAATATAAATACGCCCTTGAAAAAGAATAATTAAGGAGCTGGCAGACACCGGAAAATAATGGCTAAAAGTCAGAAATTTTCTAAATAAAAATCAGGCAGGAGGGAAATCGTATGGGATTTTTTAAAAGCAGACAGGAAAAGGAAGTTCCGGATACTCACGAAGAACCGCATTATCATCACCCGCTTTTGGAAATTGTAAGGATCGTGTGTTCCAATAACCCGGAGATCCTGGACTCTGCCAGAAAATGTATAAAAAATACAGAAAAATACTATCAAAGTCATCTGGAAGATTATGAGGCCAGAGGAATGTCTTTAAAAAATCCCCCAGCCTCCCTCCAGTGGATGGGATGTATCGATCTGCTGATCCATCATCAGTTTGCCTGTGAATGTGACTGGTGCGAAGAATTATCCGGCTTTCTTTCCGCCGTCTCTGACTTAAAAACTGTGAAAAGACACTCCCTGGAAATTGAAGAAAGCTGGTTTCAGCAGCAAGATTCTATACCCCAGTGGTGTGAAATCCTGGATAAAAAATGGGAAAAATCCGGTTATGTTCTGGCGGCCTTTGATATTGACAGTGATTCTTATGTAATGTTTCTATGTCAGAAAAATTTCCTAAAAAAACTGAAAGCTCTGGCAGAAAGCCTTGGTTTTCGTATCGATCTTTCTATGAATATGTGATAGTGGTGAAACGGATTATGTCAGATAGAGATTTAAAATTTATTGATGTTATCCCCTCGAAAGAAACCATCACTCCCGGTACGTCTTTAAATGTACTGGGCGGTGTAATAAATCCCGGAGAAGCAGGCTCTGCTAAAATCATATTGTGGGGCAAAGCAGAAAATATTTGGAAGCCCCTCCTCTCTCAGGAAGTTTTCCTGGAAGAAAAGGAGCACAGGCATTTATACTTTACGATCCCGCCGGAAATATTTCAGGAAGAATACTGGGGAATAAAAAATCTGGAAGAAATAGAACTCTTGATTTCTGATATAACGCCAGAAAACGGCACTCCAGGGAAACTGGTTTTTATTGAGAGTACGTCAGTTTCTGATCCTTGGTAAAAATGAGGCGCTGTTGAACAGCTCAGGATTCAAGGACAGCCATGTAAAGGCAGATGGACAAGATTTTATTACAATAAGTAAGAAAGGATTAAAAAATATGCAGTATAAAATACGAAAAATGACAGAACAAGAATATCCGTTGCTGGAAGATTTTTTATATGAATCTCTTTTCGTTCCCCAGGGAAAACCGCCTTTTCCCCGGTCTATTCTCCAGTCTCCTGAACTGCAGGTATATACGGCAGATTTCGGTTCTTCCAGACATGACATTGCTTTTGTGGCAGATGTAGATGGAAAAGTTGTTGGCGCAGCCTGGGTTCGGATCATGAACGACTATGGACATATTGATGACGAAACTCCATCCCTTGCTATCGCTCTGTATAAAGAGTACAGAGGCATGGGAATGGGAACTGCCCTGCTTCAGGAACTGTTGTCTTTCCTGAAAACCCAAGGCTATTCCAGAGTTTCGCTTTCTGCTCAGAAAGCGAATCAGGCTGTAAATCTGTACCGCAGAGCAGGGTTTGAAATTTATCTCGAACGGGAAAAAGAGTATATTATGGCTGTTTCACTCTGAAATATAAATGCAAATAAAAACTATCTATCCAGCAATAGAAAGGACAAAATATGTATATCCGCCAAGCAGAAGAAAAAGATGTATCCAGAATTGCGGAAATCCTGGTTTATAACAATCGTGTAAATTTCTTTCCGATTTTTAAAGATGAAAACTATTCTTTTGGGGAGCTTCAGGTCATATCTGTGGCCAATGAATACCTCCAGGATAAAGAAAGATTACAGAATACCTTTGTTTTTGACAACGGACTTATCCGGGGTTTTATCCAGCTTTCCGGGCCAGAAATCCAAAAGTTATATGTAGATACTTTCTTTCAAAACCAGGGGATCGGCGCTTCTTTGATCAACTTTGCAGTAGAAGAAAAGCAATGTAATTTCTTATGGGCTCTTGAGAAAAATTCCGGTGCTCTCCGTTTCTATGAAAAACACGGTTTTCACCGGACAGAAGAACAGATACTGGAGGAAGGGACCAGTGAATATCTGGTCAAACTAAAAAGATAGAAAGGATTTTGATATGCGAACAGATATTATCGATTACTGCCAGACTGAAGTATTTAACAGATGTAAGAAACCAGAAAATAGATTTGGTATGGGCTGCTATTATCACATTAAGTCCGTAGTTCAGAATGGAGCTCTGTTATCTGAACGCTTTGGAGCAGATAAAGAAATCGTTATCATTGCTTCCTGGCTCCATGATATCGCATCTGTGACAGACTATTCTATGTATGAAATGCATCATATCTATGGCGCAAAGATAGCGGGAGAAATTCTGAGCAGATTTCATTATGCCCCGCACAAAACAAAAGCAGTCCAGGATTGTATCAGAAATCACAGAGGAAGTGTACCTGGTCAGAAGCAGTCTAAAGAAGAAATCTGTGTTGCAGACGCCGATGCAATTTCCCACTTTGATAACATTCCCAGTTTATTATATCTTGCCTATGTGACAAAAGCCATGGATTATGAGAAAGGGAAACAATTTGTTATTGATAAACTTAACCGCAGTTATCAGAAATTATCTGACCGCAGCAAGAGATTTTATAAAAGCAAATATAATAATGCTATGGATTTATTAAATTCTACTTCCTCATTGGCATTTTGAAAGAACTATCCTCTTCTATTATATATAATGAATAGTTACCCTCAGGGTACATACAAAATTCCCAGTGCAAAACAATACACTGGGAATCCCTATATACCTATATTTTTCAAAATACTGAAAACGTATATAATTATGCCGCATATTTTACAAGCTTTGTCTGCAGTTCTTCGCAGTCTCCTGAATGGATTTTCAGGTCAAGTACGCTGTTGAGTCCAAGATGCATAATACCAAGCAAAGATTTTGCGTCTACAACAACTCTTCCTCTTCTGACATCAACATCAAATTCATACTTGGATACTGTATTTACAAATTCGTAAATCTCTTCCGGAGTTTTGAACGTAAGTTTCATTTCGCCCATTATTCATCTCACCTCTTTCGTAATCATACTATAACCCTGCCGCCCCGCCGGGCCCTTTGGGGGTTATGGGTATCATACCACAATTTTCCAGTATAACAAGGATGAAATTTTTTGAATAGGTAGAGATTTTTAAGAAACAGACTTTCTGTACTCCGAAGGCAGAACTCCTACTTCCTCTTTGAACACCCGGCTCATATACTTGGGATCTGTATAGCCAGTCAGCTCAGCGATCTGATTCAGCTTCAGCCTTGTATTCAAAAGCAGACCTTTGATTCTTTCAATCCGGTAATGCCTTACCGTCTCTGTAAATCCTGCTCCTGTTTCTTTTTTAAACTGGGAACTTAGATATTCTTCAGATACAAACAGCCTTTCCGCTGTTTCCTCCAGTGTCACTCCCTGATCATAGTATTTCCTTACCAGCTGAACTGCCCTTCGGATCAAAGGGCTGAACTGTTCATCGCCTTCTTCTGTAAAAGCTTTAAAGCTCACAAGGTTCAGAAATTCTTCCATAGCAGTCCGAATCTGGCCCCAGCTCATGGCTTCTGCAATATTCTGTATACATGCCTGTATCTTCAGCTCTGATTCAATCTCATTTTGTGTTTTATATGCATTTATCACCGCCATATTAAAACGGATCAGACATTCCTTCATATCTGCCGGGCTGTGGGGCTGCCTTCTTAGCAGATCATACACTCGGTAATAGCACCTTTTAATATCCTCTCCGTCAGAAGCAAGGACTGCCCGTTTTACTCTCTGCTCCAGTTCAACAGGATATTTAAGGGGGATGGATTCCTTTTTTTCTATCTGACTAATGGGAATAAGCTTCCCTCTGTCATAAAGCAGATTCCATTCCCGCACCTGCTGGATTTCACGCAGCTTTTCAAGAAGCTGTCCTCCCTCTTTCATATCTCCCCAGAAACATACGATTTCATCTTTTATTTTCTTACACAAAGCAGGTATCACCTGGCTCTGAAAAAAAGAATATACTTTTTCCCGTTCATCCTCAAACCGATATAACACCGCAGTTACCACATGCCATACATCTACCGGCAGCACACAGACTGAGGCTCCCGAATCATTCCCCATTTTCTCCAGCAGAGGGCAGACTATCTCGCAAAGTTCTACATATCTGTCGCCCAGCCATATGGCAGCTACAGCTGCCGGCTCTTCCAGCGTAAACCCGTATATTTCTCTGGTTACTGCATGAAATCTGCTGTCTGGATGGAGCTGTCCATTCAGGCATCCCCGAAAAATATTCTCTACTGTAAATACAGAGGTAATGGCCTTCTCCTCCGCCAGCCTGTCGCTGATCTTCAGAAGCTCTCTGTGCAGTTCCTCCGTCTTCAGCGGTTTCAGAAGATAGCTGTCTGCCCCCAGCTCAATGGCCTCTCTGGCAGTATTAAAATCCGTATCTTTCGTAAGCATGAGCACTTTTGAAGTAATCCCTTTATCCCGGAGTTTTTTCAGCATGGTCAGTCCGTCCATTCCTTCCAGTCTCACGTCCATAATGATAAGATCCGGACGGGTACTCTCGATCAGTTCGTAACCCTTCTGTCCATTTTGTGCCGTACCTTCCAGTTCATATTCCAATCCGCTTTTTTGCAGCGCCCTGATAATCTCTTCTATAACTGTCTTCTCCCTGTCTGTAATTACAATTCTCATGGGCAGCTCCTTTCTTTTTCCCCTGTCTTTCAAAAAGGTCTGTATCCAGTATATCACAGATTCCCTGTTTCGTCTGCGTTCTTTTCTTTCTTAACAAGAGAATGGAAATACCACACCGGCGCTGCAAATACGGCTAAATAGATTACGTATCCGAAAAGGTCCAGCACTGCCCCAGCCAGATTCGGACCTGTGCTCACTATGGCCAGAAACATTAGGATTCCTGATAAAAGAGCTGCTGTTTTTGTCATAATATTTTTCATAAAAGTTCTCTCCTTTTTTCTTTTCTATAAATGATCATAGTCCTTCTATGTTGCATTATCCTCTCATTTTGGAAAAATAATGTTGCAGTTCTGTTACTTCTCCAAAAAGGTTACAAAATCGAGAGATTTTATTTGAAAGTCTGAGACATTCCTGATAGGATTCTATGGTAGAGTAAATACAGTAAAAGTTATTCCCGGAAACTGCAGCTGTAAAGGAGGTTCTGATGAATAAGGGAAATATTATAGAAGTAATCGATCTGTGTAAATCTTATGGAAAGGGTTTTTCTCTGGTAAAAGCTCTGGACCATATTTCTTTGACAATAGAGGAGGGAACCTTCACTGCCATTGTGGGCGCCAGCGGGAGCGGAAAATCCACCCTTCTTCATATGATGGGAGGACTGGACAGCCCGGACAGCGGCCAGGTCCTTGTGGCAGGAAGGGATCTATCCAGGCTTTCTCCGGAACAGGCTTCTATCTACCGCAGGAGAAATATTGGAATTGTATTTCAGAATTATAATCTGATCCCTATGCTGAATGTATATGAAAACATTGTCTTTCCTATAGAAATCGACGGAAACCAGCCGGACAGGGAATTTATTGAAGAAATCACCTGCTGGCTGGGCATCCAGGATAAGCTGGAGAGAAACGTGACTCAGCTCTCCGGAGGCCAGCAGCAGCGGGTAGCTATCGCCAGAGCTCTGGCGGTAAAGCCTTCTATCCTCCTGTGCGATGAACCTACGGGAAATCTGGATTCCCGCACCAGTCTGGAAGTAGTTGGACTTTTGAAATCTTCCAGTATGCGTTTTCATCAGACCATTGTTATGATCACCCATAATGATGAGATTGCACAAATGGCGGACCGGATCATTCATATTGAAGACGGTCATATCGTAAGAAGAAAGTGGGGAGAGCCATGTCTTTAATTGCCAATAATAATCAAAATCCGACCTGGAAGCTGGTAATCAAAACTCTGAAAGCCGATAAATTCCGGACCTTCTGTATTTTATTTGCCATCTGTACCTGTACCTTTGTTATGACCTTCCTTCCCTGTTTTAACACCCTGGATTATCTGGCTATATATGACGAATTCCGGGAACAGGAGCATGCTTCCTTCACTATGCTCAGTCAGGAAAATACGGCGGCATTATCTCAGGATTCCCATTTTGAAAAAACCGTTCTGGAAAAATACGGTGATTTCGGACGGTTGAATGGCACTTATGCAAGGCCTGTGTACCAGCAGATGGCAGGAAACGTTTCTTCCATTCATCAGATATTAAAAGGAAATTTTCCCCAGGATTCCCGGGATATCCTTATAGACAGCAACCTTTCCCAAAAGCTTCAGGCCGACCTTGGTGACAGTCTCACTTTTCAGGAAAAAGATGGAAATACCCAGGTATTTCAGGTATGCGGCATTACAGAGTCAGCCTCAGGAACCAGCGTACCTTGTTTTTATGTTTCCGATTCCTTTGCCCAGTCCAGTTCTATGTTTACTGGCAAAGATTTCAGTCTGAAAATATGGCTAAAGCCAGAATTCCTTACCAAAGGATTTGATAAAAATACTTCTCTGATCAGAGATCTGGCTCTGAAATATGGAATCCCGAAAAGCAACCTCTTTATTAATTACTACAGTATCGATACCAACCCTCTCGGTCCCTCCATGGTTTTCATCTATGTGCTTCTGGATCTTCTGGTACTGGTCATCGGACTGCTGGTGATCTACAGTATATTTTGTATTTCCATTATGTCCCGGATACGTGCCTTCGGGCAGATGCAGACTCTTGGCATGACCAGCCGTCAGATCCGGCGCATGGTAAATCAGGAAAGTTCTCTATTATGCGTGGCAGGAAGCCTGGGCGGCATCCTTCCCGGTCTGCTCCTGGCAGGTATCGCAGCCCGTTACTGGAGCGCCCCTCACATGATCGGTACAGGGCTGGTCGTTCTGATCTGCTCTTATGTATTCATTATGGCATTTTTACAGAAGCCTGCCAGGACGGCCTCACGGATCACTCCCTGGGAAGCGGTAAATTATCAGGAGGATCCTTTCTGTCCGGTTACTGGGAAACTTTCCTGCCGTCTGCTGGGCCATATGAGGGCGAAAAATAATCGTCAGAGGATGTTTCTCTCCCGTCTGTCCATGATCGTAGGAGGCATATTTTTTCTTCTGACGGCCACCTATATGTCCTATTATCATATAGATTCCCGGGCAAGATCCAGCTACTTTCAGAACGCAGATTATATTCTGAGCTATGACTCTCAGTATCTGGATTCCTCTGCCACAGAGCTTGTAGAATATCAGAAGCAGGATATTTTTAACCAGGATTTTTTAAGGTCCCTTGAAAATTTTCCCCAGGTAGACAGAGTGTTTCCCATCCATGAGGAATACGTAAACATTCTTACCGAATACGGTACGGAATCTTCTAATATGATTGCCTTTGATAAGGAAACCTTTGCTCTTATCCAGCCATATCTGAAAGACAGCCAGATCACCTATGAAGATCTGGTTCGGGAAGGAAGTATTATTTTCAATCCCATTTATGACTATGAAACGGATTTTTCCCCAGGGAACAGCCTTACCCTCAGCTATTATGACGGAGAAGGATATCAGGAAAAAGACCTTCCTGTGGGGGCCATAATAGACCCGAAATTTTCACAGGATAATATTGAGCTGAACTCCAGTTTTCTGGTTCCTGCTCCTGTTTTTGAGGAACTGTATCCTGGCCTGAACACCATCAATCAGGTCTATATCCGCACAGAAGGACATACCCTGTCTCCGGATCTGGAAGAATATCTGAAAGACTTTATGGAGGACTGTCCTTTGATCCGTATGAGTTCTTTTGAAGATTATCAAAGGGAGCTTACACGGCAGAATAATTTTTTTATCCTTCTTTTTGCAGGGTCAACTCTCATCGTGATCATTTTCAGCGTTTTAAACCTTTTAAACGCTACTCTGAATAAAATGATCACCCAGAACCGGGAGCTGGCTCTCTTTGAAGCTGTGGGAATGAGCCGGAAGGAAGTGAAGCAGAGCATCAACTCCCAGGTGCTGACCGTTTTCTTCATGCCCCTTATCATGGCGGGGATCCACCTGCTCTTTGCCTTCCCGCTGATCACGAAGCTCCTGATGCTGCTGATCACGACGGAGGAGCGTTTCCTGACTGGCGTGACAGTCTGCTGCTATATCGTATTCGCTCTGTTCTACGTGCTGGTATATGCGGTGACGTCAAGAGAGTATTACAAGATCGTCAGCGGAAAAAAGGAAGCCTGAGCAAATATTTCTGCCCATATTCCGGCGAATGATGTTATACTATATACAAACAGTGCGGGTTCGCAGAGAGGAGTGGCAGATATGATGAATCATACGATCATTACGATCGGAAGACAGTTTGGCAGCGGAGGACACGAGGTCGGCAACCGCCTGGCGGAGCGGCTCGATATCCCGCTTTACGACCATAATCTGATCCGTATGGCGGCAAAGGAGCTGCGTATCAGCGATGAAGACGCGACAAAAGTGGACGAGACGGTCCTGGGGAGATTTTTGTCGGCATATGCGGCGGGAAGCCTCGAGTACCGTCT